>NZ_CP061308.1:0-117560 GCF_018687935.1 Polynucleobacter sp. JS-JIR-5-A7
GATAACTTTGTGAGGTGGCTACAATGGATCCTCCAAAAATATGAGCAACCTACAAAATCCCCCCGCCTTGAATTCAGTCAGCCCCTTGGGTTTTTGGGATAGCGCCCTTGGTGCCCTGTCCCGCGAGCTGTCGCCTCAGCAGTTCAAAACCTGGATACAGCCCTTAACGCTTATTTCTTTTGAAGAGAGTGAACATTCACTAACATTGGGTGCACCAAACCGATTTAAGTTAGACTGGATTAAGAAAACTTTTGCGGACCGCTTTCAAGAGCTTGCCTCCCAATACTTTGGCAACCCAATTAATGTCAGTTTCGTACTTGCCTTAGAGGGCTCAGCAAGCCCCTCAGTAATGATTGCCGCCAAAGAAGTAGAGGCCTCTGAGGCCAGGGTAGCCATTGAGGTTGCCCCTACCATTTCTGTGGAAGAGCAGTCTTTCGAGATTGAGGATCACTCAAAACTAAACCCAAACCTCACCTTTGAAACCTTTGTAACCGGTAAGGCAAACCAACTAGCAAGGGCCGCATCGATTCAGGTTGCCCACAACCCGGGGACATCCTACAACCCCATGTTTTTATACGGTGGGGTTGGTTTAGGAAAAACCCATTTAATCCATGCGATTGGCAACCACCTTTTAAAAGAAAAGCCAAATGCCCGAATTCGCTATATTCATGCGGAACAATATGTTTCAGATGTGGTTAGGGCTTACCAACAAAAAGCCTTCGACCGCTTTAAGCGCTACTACCACTCGCTAGACCTTCTATTGATTGATGATATTCAATTCTTTAGCGGAAAATCGAGGACTCAAGAAGAGTTTTTCTACGCTTTTGAAGCCCTGTTGAGCAACAAGTCCCAGGTCATTATTACGAGCGACACCTATCCCAAAGAGATGGCAGGAATTGACGATCGCCTGATTTCTCGTTTTGACTCTGGCCTAACGGTCGCAATCGAGCCCCCTGAGCTAGAGATGCGGGTAGCTATTTTGATGAAGAAGGCTGTGAGCGAGGGCATCCCCATGAGCGAGGATGTTGCTTTCTTTGTAGCAAAACACCTACGCTCAAATGTTCGTGAGTTAGAGGGGGCTTTACGTAAGATTTTGGCTTTTGTTCGCTTCCACGGTCGCGAGGTAACCATAGAGGTTGCGAGAACCGCCCTTAAGGACCTTCTCTCAATCCAGAACCGTCAAATTTCTGTCGAAAATATTCAAAAAGCTGTTGCTGATTTTTACAGCATCAAGGTCGCGGATATGTATTCGAAAAAGCGTCCGGCTAATATTGCGCGCCCACGCCAAATCGCCATGTTTATGGCAAAAGAGTTGACCCAAAAAAGCTTCCCTGAGATCGGCGAGCTCTTTGGTGGAAGAGACCACACTACCGTTCTACACGCCGTTCGAAAGATTGGTGACGAACGGGCGCATGATAGCCAGTTGAACCATGAAATTCACGTTATCGAGCAAACCTTGAAAGCATAATTTTTTGCCTGTGGATAAGCTTGTGGGTAACCATGGGGATATGTTTGGGGATTAGTTGTGGATAAATTGTGAAGAGTCCACACTTCATGCAAAAATAGGGTGTTGGTAAAAAGCTATCCCATTTTTATGCAGTCTTTATACAGAAGTTTTCCACAGATTTTTAGACGTTTAATGTGTTGTTTTGTTTGAGGTTTTTGACTTATCCACGGAAAAACGAAGCCTTATTACTATTACTACTAAGATATATACAAGGATTTAAAAGCAATGCAACTTGTTAACACCTCTCGCGATAATTTATTGAAACCACTACAAGTGGTTAGTGGGATTGTTGAGCGTAGACATACACTTCCCATTTTGGCTAACCTCTTATTTAAAAAGAGTGGCGAGAAAGTGTCTTTTGTTTCTACTGATATCGAAATTCAAATTACCACTAACGCAAATTTTGGCGTTGGCTCAGAGGATGTAACGACAACCGTGGCAGCAAGAAAGTTGTTGGATATTTTGCGCGCTTTACCAGAAGGGCCGGTATCGCTCAATCTTAAAGACAATCGCATGGTAGTACAGAGTGGCAAAAGCCGCTTTTCGCTGCAAACCCTATCTGCTACAGAATTTCCTGTAATGCAAAGTATTGGTGAGGTGACGGCAGCCTGGAAGATGTCACAAAAGAGTTTCCGCCAACTTATTAGTCAAGTTCATTTCTCAATGGCGCAGCAAGATATCCGTTATTACCTAAATGGTATGTTGTTGGTGATTGAGGGTAAAGAGGTTGTCGCTGTTGCAACTGACGGTCATCGCTTGGCGTTTTCCCAAGTGGAGCTTGCTGAAGCTCCGTCTGGTTCAGGTCAAAGACAAGAAATTATTATTCCTCGCAAAACCATTCTAGAGTGCCAACACCTTCTTGAAGATTCTGATGAGCCTTTAGAAATCAGCTTAACCGCAAACCAGGTGAAGTTCGCCTTTGGGGACATTGAGCTTATTTCTAAACTGGTTGAAGGTAAGTTTCCAGATTTCCAAAGGGTAATTCCCAAGGGACATAAAAACTCTTTAATAGTTGATCGCGATGTACTGCAAGCCGCACTTCAACGCGCTGCGATTTTGACCACAGACAAATTTAAAGGGGTTCGTTTTTCCCTATCACCAAATCGCATTACCGTTCAATCAACCAATGCTGAGCAAGAAGAGGCGCAGGAAGAAATTGAGACCGAATATGGCGGCGATGCAGTAGAGATTGGATTTAATGTGAGTTATTTACTAGACGTCTTAGCAAATCTAAAGAATGAAAAAATTCAAATTAGTTTGGGAGATGCAAACAGTAGTGCTGTGATTACATTACCTGGATCAGAGAACTTTAAGTACGTTGTAATGCCAATGCGCATTTAATTTAGAAGAACATGACTGAAGAAAAAAAAGTAGTAGAGCAGTACGGCGCCGCATCGATTCAAATCTTAGAGGGTCTAGAAGCTGTTCGTAAACGTCCTGGTATGTACATTGGAGACACCTCTGATGGCACAGGATTGCACCACCTTGTTTTTGAGGTTTTAGATAATTCAATCGACGAAGCATTAGCGGGATACTGCTCCGAGATTACGGTTGTTATACAAACCGATAATTCCATCTCAATTGTGGATAACGGCCGGGGTGTACCAACTGGCATCAAGTACGACGACAAGCATGAGCCAAAGAGAAGTGCGGCTGAAATTGTGATGACTGAGTTACATGCTGGTGGTAAGTTTGATCAAAACAGTTATAAGGTTTCTGGTGGTTTACATGGCGTGGGTGTAAGTTGCGTCAACGCACTCTCAAAGTGGTTAAAGCTCACGATTCGTCGCGACGGCAAAGCACATTACATGGAGTTTGCTCGTGGCGTTATTCAGAATCGGAACATCCAACAGGAAAATGGCGTTGTCACCTCACCCATTACCGTTACAGGCGACACCGAACTTTCAGGTACTGAAGTTCATTTCTTAGCCGACGAAGAGATTTTTGGAAATGTTGAGTTTCATTACGAAATTCTAGTAAAGCGTATTCGTGAACTCTCGTTCTTGAATAACGGGGTACATATTAAATTGATTGACCAGCGTACTGGCCAGGAAGAAGACTTTGCATTTTCTGGCGGCGTCAAAGGTTTTGTTGAGTACATCAACCAAACCAAAAATGTTTTACACCCTAATATTTTTTATGCCGAAGGCATTCGCCCTTCCGACCTCGGTGGTCAAATTACTGCTGAAGTTTCAATGCAATGGAATGATAGCTTTAGCGAACAAGTGCTTTGTTTTACCAACAACATTCCCCAGCGGGATGGCGGCACCCACTTAACTGGTTTGCGTGCTGCGATGACGCGAGTTATTAACAAATATATTGATGAAAACGAAGTAGCCAAAAAAGCAAAAGTAGAAATTTCCGGCGATGATATGCGCGAAGGCCTTGCCTGCGTCTTGTCGGTGAAAGTGCCGGAGCCAAAATTTTCTAGCCAAACAAAAGACAAGCTGGTTTCAAGCGAAGTTCGGGGGCCGGTAGAAGAAATTGTTGCTGAGGCCTTAAGCGCTTACCTGCAGGAGCGACCAGCCGACGCAAAAATTCTTTGTGGAAAAATTGTCGACGCTGCTCGTGCCCGTGAAGCTGCGCGTAAAGCGCGCGACATGACAAGACGCAAGGGCGCATTAGATGGTTTGGGTTTGCCTGGTAAGTTGGCAGACTGTCAAGAAAAAGACCCGGCAAAGTCCGAGTTATTTATTGTTGAGGGCGACTCCGCGGGTGGCTCTGCCAAACAGGGGCGAGATCGTCGCTTCCAGGCAATTCTTCCTTTAAAGGGAAAAATCCTGAACGTTGAAAAAGCCCGCTTTGACAAAATGTTGGCAAGCCAAGAGGTTGTAACACTCATTACGGTATTGGGCACCGGTATTGGTGTTGAAGAATATAAAGCTGACAAACTTCGTTATCACCGCATCATCATCATGACCGATGCGGACGTAGATGGAAGTCACATTCGTACACTGCTCCTAACGTTCTTCTATAGGCAGATGCCAGAGCTGATTGAGCGTGGCCACATTTATATTGCTCAGCCACCACTCTATAAAGTGAAGTTTGGTAAGAGCGAGCAATACATTAAGGACGATGCAGAGCTCAATCAATTGTTGCTAAAGATCGCCCTAGAAACCGCCTCTCTCCAGACCCCGACGGGAGAGTTGATCGAGGGCGAATCATTGAACGAGTTGGCCAAGCACTACCAAGTCATACAGTCGATTGTCGATCGTTTATCTCGCACCATTGATGAAGATGCATTGCGAGCCATTGCTTCTGGTACTCAATTGAATTTGGATACCGAAAAATCAGCGCATGAATCTGCGGACCGATTAAGGTTGGCTCTTGCCGATTCACTCAATCCACTGGCTCTGCCACCAGAAATTATTGTGCAAAAAGAAGATCGCACTGAGCGTTTTCGTTTGTTGTTATCACGCCGTATTCATGGCAACCTCAAGCTATCCACAATTAATTCTGACTTTGTTCATGGCGATGACTATCAAAGCCTTGCGAATGCAGCAGCTGTTTTGTCGGGCAGGGTTTTGCCTGGCACACGGGTGCGCCGCGGCGATCCAGATAAGAATCAAAAAGAGCAAACCATTAATGACTTTAGGGGCGCTTTTTCTTGGTTGTTGTCCGAGGCAGAGCGTGTCTTAAGCCGCCAGCGATATAAAGGTCTTGGTGAGATGAATCCATCCCAACTATGGGAAACCACCATGGATGCGAGCTCTCGCACTTTGTTGCAAGTAAAAATCGAAGATGCAATTGCTGCGGATCAAGTCTTTACAACGCTGATGGGCGACGAAGTGGAGCCCCGTCGCGCATTTATTGAAAAGAACGCACTTATTGCTCGCAACCTAGACGTTTAAATATGGCATCTAAAAAATTAAAACCACCAAAGGTGGACCGGTCTTTTATTGTTGTGAAGTCTTCACCGATCCATGGTAAAGGCGTTTTTGTAGTTAAGCCTATTAAAAAGGGTCAGGTAATCATTGAGTACAAAGGGGAGCGCATTAGTTGGAAGCTTGCCGAGAAGCGCCATCCACACAACCCCAAAGACCCAAACCATACATTTTATTTTTCCCTAGATGATGGTCGCGTGATTGATGCTAAGTATGGCGGTAATGCTGCGCGTTGGATTAATCACTCTTGTAAACCTAGTTGCGAAACGCGCGAAGATATCTACGATGGTAAGCCACGCGTTTTCATTTATGCCAAGCGAGCCCTTAAGGTTGGTGAAGAACTTTTTTATGACTACTCCCTGGACATTGAGGGTCGCGTCACTAAGCAGATGAAAAAAGATTACGAATGTCGTTGTGGGGCTAAAAAGTGCCGCGGCACAATGCTTGCGCAAGATAAAAAATAAACCACGCACTTTTTATGTTGTACATCACCATTCAAGAGCTTGAGGCGGCCATTAATTATTGGCGCAATCAATCTCCAGCGGTGGGGGATGAGTTGCGTTTATGTCCCGAAGCGGCGGCCCTTGCCAAACCATATGCCCTCATGATTGTTCAGGGCTCGCAACGGATGCCGCTGGATGTTTTGGATGAGCTTGCAAGAACTGCCATCCAAACATTTAATAAGCTGACCCAAAGCTAAGCTATAAACCCCTAAAGTTTAGGGTTATCGCTATATAAAGCAAGCCCGTCTTGGGGTATCCTCAATACCTTGCCCCAGCAAAGGGTAGAGGACAATAGATTGCAAGAAACAATATTAGAGACAATTGGCCTGGGGAAATCCTTTAAGGGGTTTTCTGCTGTTACTGATGTTAACTTAAAGGTGTCAAGGGGGAGTATTCATGCCCTCATAGGACCCAATGGAGCGGGCAAAACCACATGTTTCAATTTGCTAACTAAATTCTTAGAACCCAGTAGCGGTCAAATCCTATTTAATGGTTTAGATATTACAAGTGAGGCCCCAGCCTTAATTGCACGACGGGGAATTATTCGCTCCTTTCAAATTTCAGCTGTTTTCCCCCATTTAAGCGTTTTAGAAAACGTTCGTGTTGCGCTGCAGCGAGGGTTGGGTACCGAGTTTCATTTTTGGAAATCCGGCGACTCTCTCAATATTCTGAACGATCGCGCCCTAGAGCTGCTCCATGAAGTTGGGTTGGAGGGGTTTGCCCACGAGCAAACTTTGAACCTGGCTTATGGACGTAAGCGAGCGCTAGAAATTGCAACCACTCTAGCCATGGAGCCAGAATTAATGCTCTTAGATGAGCCTACGCAAGGGATGGGGCACGAGGACGTAGAGCGCGTCACAGAGTTGATTGACCGTGTTGCTAAGGGACGCACCATCTTGATGGTTGAGCACAATATGAAAGTTGTTGCTTCGATTGCTGATCGGATTACTGTGCTCCAGCGCGGGGCTGTTTTGGCAGAAGGCCCTTATCAAGAGGTTTCGAAAAACCCGCTAGTGATTGAGGCCTATATGGGCAGCCACGGGGGCGATAATTTATGAGCGGTATGGCGCTAGAGGTTAAAAATTTAGAGTCCTGGTATGGGGAGTCCCATATTTTGCATGGTGTAAATTTTGCGGTGCGCGATGGTGAGGTTGTCACGCTTTTAGGGAGAAACGGCGCTGGTAGAAGCACCATTCTGAAAACTATCTTGGGCATGACCAGTAAGCGTAAGGGTGTTATCAATGTCTTTGGAGTTGAGACTGTCGATCTCCCAACCTATCAAATCGCTCGCCTAGGCATTGGCTATTGTCCAGAAGAGAGGGGTATTTTCGGTAGCCTAGACGCGCAAGAGAACCTACTCCTTCCCCCAAAGGTTTCTTCTGGTGGCATGGAGCTAGAAGAAATTTACGAGATGTTCCCAAATCTTTATGAAAGAAGAAACAGTCCGGGCACCAGACTTTCTGGTGGTGAGCAGCAAATGTTGGCAATGGCTCGAATTTTAAGAACTGGCGCCAAACTTTTGTTGTTAGATGAGATCACCGAAGGCCTCGCGCCTGTGATTGTCGAAAAACTTGGTGAAGTGGTATCTAAATTAAGAAATAAGGGCTTTACGATTGTGTTGGTAGAGCAAAACTTTAGATTTGCGGCGGAGCTTGCAGACAGACATT
Organism: Polynucleobacter sp. JS-JIR-5-A7; assembly: GCF_018687935.1. Classification (NCBI taxonomy): domain Bacteria; kingdom Pseudomonadati; phylum Pseudomonadota; class Betaproteobacteria; order Burkholderiales; family Burkholderiaceae; genus Polynucleobacter; species Polynucleobacter sp. JS-JIR-5-A7. The sequence continues at coordinate 7,562 of NZ_CP061308.1, forward strand.
ATGTGGTTGAAAGTGGTTTGATAGTAGAGGTGGTTGAGCGTGCAGACTTAAAGGCCAAGGCCGAAGTCTTAAACGGTTATTTAGGCGTTTAGTCGGGTGTTTACTTTTAAAGGAAAAACAATGAAGCGGACTTTAATTTCTATGGCAGTGGCAGCCCTAGCTGCAGTTTCTAGTGTTGCGAATGCGGCGGATCCATCCGCTGTAAAAATTGGTTTTATTACTGATATCTCTGGTTTGTATTCAGATATTGATGGTCAGGGTGGTTTGGAGGCGATCAAGATGGCTATTGCCGACTTTGGCGGCAGTGTTTTGGGTAAAAAAATTGAAGTGGTTTCAGCGGACCACCAAAACAAAGCCGATATTGCTGCATCTAAAACTAGAGAATGGATTGACCAAGACGGCGTTACCGTTGTCTTTGGTGGAACTAACTCCGGAACTGCGCTAGCAACTTCAAAAGTGGCCGCAGAAAAAAAACGGATTTACATCAATAACGGCGCTGGCACTTCCGCATTAACCAATGAACAGTGCACCCCATACACCATTCACTACACCTATGACACGGTTGCTTTGGCAAACGGCTCAGCTAAAGGGATGATGGACAAAGGCTTAAAGACTTGGTATTTTTTGACTGCTGACTACGCTTTTGGTTATGCCCTTGAGAAAGATGCAACCAACGTGATTAATGCCAGCGGTGGAAAGGTTTTGGGAACATCAAAGCACCCACTCAATGCGAGCGATTTTTCATCTTATCTATTGCAGGCACAGGCTTCAAAAGCTCAGGTTTTGGGCTTAGCTAATGCGGGTGGTGACACCATTAATTCCGTTAAGGCCGCCAATGAGTTCGGCATTACCAAAACCATGAAGATTGCTGGTTTATTAGTATTTATTACTGATGTGCACGCAATTGGCATCCAAAATGCACAAGGCTTGCTAGCTACCGAGGCCTGGTATTGGGATCAGAACGACCAGACTCGTAAGTTTGCAAAACGTTTCTTTGAAAAAATGAAACGCATGCCAACGATGGTTCAGGCAGGCAACTATTCATCTACGATGACTTATTTGAATGCTGTTAAAGCGGCCGGTACCAGTGATTCGGACAAAGTGATGCAGCAAATGCGCAAGGTCAAAATTAACGATATGTTCACGAAAAACGGTTATATCCGCAAAGACGGAACCATGGTTCACGACATGTACCTTTATGAAGTAAAGACCCCAAGCGAAGTCAAAAGTCCATGGGATTACTACAAGTTAGTTGCTACCGTGCCTGGGGAAAAAGCTTTTGCTCCAGAGGCTTATTCTCAGTGCGCTAATAAGTAATTTTGGAAATCTTCGGCCTTTCTATTTCCGCTCTGTTAAGCCAGCTCCTTTTGGGGCTGGTTAACGGCAGCTTCTATGCAATCCTCAGTTTGGGATTGGCGGTAATTTTTGGCCTGTTAAATGTGATTAATTTTTCACATGGCGCCATGTTTATGTTGGGCGCTATTGTGACTTGGATGGCTGGGCAATATTTTGGAATTAACTATTGGGTGATGCTCATACTGGCCCCAATCATTGTTGGCTTGATTGGCATTGTGATTGAGCGTTTATTGCTAAGGCATTTGTATAAGCTAGATCATTTGTACGGATTGCTGTTGACCTTTGGTTTAACGCTTTTTATCGAGGGCGTGCTGCGCTCCATATATGGCGCTTCGGGTTTGTCTTATAGCGCTCCCGATGCCTTGCGCGGAGCCACCGATTTAGGTTTTATGGTTTTGCCAAACTATCGTGCATGGGTGGTGCTTGCTTCCCTTACGGTATGTTTTGCCACGTGGTACGTGATAGAAAAAACTAGCATTGGCGCTTATTTACGCGCTGGCACAGAAAACCCAACACTAGTTCAGGCATTTGGGGTGAATTTTCCTCTGATGACAACATTGACTTATGGGTTTGGGGTTGCACTTGCGGCATTTTCAGGCGTGCTCGCTGCACCGATTATTCAGGTTTCTCCGCTGATGGGGTCTAACCTCATCATTGTTGTGTTTGCTGTGGTGGTGATTGGCGGCATGGGTTCTATCATGGGGTCAATTGTTACTGGCCTAGGATTGGGTTTGGTTGAGGGCTTGACCAAGGTGTTTTATCCAGAAGCTTCAAGCACTGTGGTATTTGCGATCATGGTGATTGTTTTGCTCTTTAGGCCGGCAGGCCTGTTTGGGCGTGAAAAATGAAATCACTTAAGCTCTGGCTTTTTCTGGCAATACTTGCTGTCGCAATAGCGGCACCATTTTTTGCTTACCCTATTTTCCTAATGAAGATTTTATGTTTTGCTCTTTTTGCGGCAGCATTTAATTTATTGTTGGGCTATACAGGCCTTCTATCTTTTGGCCATGCCGCATTTTTCGGTGGCGCCGGATACTGTGCGGGATATTTGATGCGAGAAATGGGCGTTGGCCCGGCAGGCGGAATCTTGCTTGGGGTTTTGTTTGCTGCAGCCTTGGGTGCGCTGATTGGCGGCCTTGCAATTAGAAGACAGGGCATTTACTTTTCTATGATTACTTTGGCCTTGGCGCAAATGTTTTACTTTATTTGCCTGCAAGCCCCAGCTTCTGGGGGTGAGGATGGCTTTCAGGGCATCCCGAGAGGCGAGCTGTTTGGCCTAATCAACTTACAAAATGACTTAAATCTTTATTACTTTGTTTTGGCTACAACACTTGTTGGGTTCTTATTTATTTCAAGAATCATTTCCTCCCCGTTTGGACAGATCCTAAAAGCAATTAAAGAAAACGAGCCGCGTGCAATATCTCTAGGCTATAACGTCAATCGTTTTAAGTTTTTAGTATTTATTTTGTCTGCTGCACTAGCTGGTTTGGCTGGGGCCGTTCAAGCATTGGTATTAGGCTTCGAGACTCTGACAGATGTGCACTGGTCAATGTCCGGCTTGGTTATTTTGATGACCTTGGTTGGTGGCGTTGGCACCTTGGTGGGCCCATTTGTTGGGGCGCTGGTAATTGTTCTGCTTGAACATAGAGTGGGTGAGATTGGAAACTTCTTAGCTCAAATTACGGGTGTCGCGTGGTTTAACTCTTTGGGCGAGTCCGTTACCATTGTTACGGGCCTGATATTTGTTTTCTGTGTAATGGCTTTTCGCCGCGGATTGGTTGGTATCTTTACTAAAAAGTAATAGCTTTACTGTTGTGTACAAGCCCAACCGAGATCAGCAAGCGCCCCCGCTTTTGCCCCGTTTTCAATGGCATCACTTGCATTGGCATTGCCATCCATTGCGCGTTTAGTAATGCCGTGCAAAATTGCCGAAATTCGAAATAAGTTGTAGGCCATCAAAAAAGGCCAGTGTTCTGAAATCGATCTTCCCACTTGTTTTTCATACATAGCGATATATTCAGACTCACTAGGAATTCCTAGTGCAAGTAAGTCGAGACCTTGTATTCCGCGCCATAGGCTTGGCGGGATTCTCCAGGCCATGCATTGGTAAGCAAAGTCAGCCAACGGGTTGCCAAGCGTAGAAAGCTCCCAATCCAAAACGCCGATGATGCGTAAATCCGTTTTGTGAAAGATGAGGTTGTCCATGCGAAAGTCGCCGTGGATGAGCGAGGTTTCGTCTCCAGCAGGAATGTGCTCGGGCAACCAGTCCATCAATTTATTAAGAGAATCGGGTATGGCAATACTCGATTCGCGCACTTGCCGAGACCAGCGCGCAATTTGTCTTGCAAAATAGTTGCCAGGCTTACCAAAAGTTTCTAATCCAAGCGACGCATAATCTAGGCGATGTATAGCAGAGATGGTGCGATTCATTTCTTCATAAATCTTACGACGATCATTTGCTGATATGTCTGGCAAAGACTGATCAACGAATACCCTTCCATCAAGATATTCCATGATGAAAAAGGCGGTTCCAATAATGCTCTCATCTTCACAATAAGCTAGCATTTGGGGAATCGGTACGTCTGTACCTGCCAGCGCTTTCATCACGCGATGCTCTCGATCAACTGCATGCGCTGATGGTAATAAAACCCCATTCGGTTTTTTTCTAAGCACGTAATGAGAACTGCCGTTAGTAATTTTGAATGTCGGGTTCGATTGGCCACCAGTTAGCTGGCTAAGCTCAATGCGGCCTCTAATAAACCCTAATGAATTTAAGTACTGCTCAAGCGACTCTTGAAAAGAGGGGGTTTGTATAAGCAATTTGTATTTATAAGCCGTTAATCAGGTGGCCGCTATCTACCGCAATAGTTGCACCGGTCATTGCAGTGCTAGCGTCAGAGGCTAAGAGCAATAATGGCCCATTCAAGTCTTCTAAATTATTAAAGCGCCGTGAAGGGATGCGTGCCAGAATTTTTTGTCCAGCTTCACTTAGTAGAAATTCGCGATTGAGGTCAGTAATCACATAGCCTGGTAACAAGGCATTGACGCGGATTTGATGACGCGCTAACTCAAGAGCCATTACTTTTGTGAGTTGCACCACGCCCGCTTTTGAGATGACATAAGGGGCTACCCCGCCAATGACTCGCTCCCCCAAGATAGAGGCAATATTGACAATATTTCCAGGCTTATTGGCTTCCGCTAGTCGCCGCGCCGCTTCGGTAGCAACCAACCAACAGCCCTTCAGATTCGTATCGATTACCCGATCCCAGTCTTCCTCAGTTTGGTCAAGTAATTTGCGATTGATGCTCATGCCAGCGTTGTTGATAACGATCGTCGGCAATGACCACTGCGCAAGCTCATCAAAACACTGCGCCACACTTTTGTTGTTCGTGACATCAAGCTCAAATGCTTTTGCTTGGCCGCCCAATTGAGTAATTTCATCGACTACAGCTTGAAGTTGGTCTATACGTCGAGATGCGATTGCTACCTTTGCGCCAGCCTTGGCAAGCAGTAGCGCGCAATGCTTGCCGATACCACTCGACGCGCCCGTTACAAGCGCTGTTTTATTATCCAATCGAAACAGCTGATTGATATCCATCACTTAGTTTCTTTATTTCCAATAATTTTGCGAGCCATGCTCCAACGATGAACTTCACTTGGGCCATCATAGATTCGGAAGCCACGCATATCTTTAAAAATTTTCATCAGCGCGGTTTCACCGGTGACACCTTGGCCACCCAACATTTGTACGCAACGATCTACCACTCGCCACTCGGTCTCAGAGCAAATGACTTTTGCGCGACTAGACTCAAAATTACAGCGTTGCCCTTGATCCAAAAGCCAGGCAGTATGCCAAATATTTAGTCGAGAGGTTTGCAGATCCATATCGTTATCTGCCAACATAAATCCAACGCCCTCATGCTCGCCTAAAATTTTCCCAAAGGCTTCTCTTTTCTTTGCGTAGGCAATTGCAATGTCTTGCGCACGTTGCGCTTGACCAAGCCAACGCATGCAATGGGTTAGTCGCGCAGGTGCTAAACGTACTTGAGCATTTTTAAAGCCCTTACCAAGCTCACCCAATATTTGTTTGGAAGAGACGCGTAAATTTGTGAACCGAAGAACGCTATGTCCGCCAGCAAAGCAGCTATCCATCGCATCCATATTTCGAACAAGCTCAATACCTGGCACATTCATGTCTGATAAAAACATGGTGGCAGAGCCATCTTCCCCGCGGGCCATGATGATGACAAAGTCTGCTCCATCGGCTCCAGTAATAAACCACTTTAGACCGTTAATAAGATAATCTTCACCATCTTTAGTGGCTGTGGTCATGAGCATTGAAGGATCTGAGCCAGCCCCGGGAGCAGGTTCTGTCATGGCAAAACATGAGCGAATTTTTCCTGCAACTAAAGGGCGAAGCCAACGCTCTTTTTGTTCTGGACTAGCAATTTCTTCTAGTAAATGAATGTTGCCTTCATCGGGCGCGTGGATATTCATCGCAGTCGGCCCTAATGAAGAGTAGCCCGCCTCTTCAAAAACGATGGCTTTTTCTATATGACTTAATCCTAAGCCACCCATTTCAATCGAAGCGTGTGGCGTTAATAAACCCGCTTTTCGAGCAAGCTCGATCAATTCCTTACGTAACTCTTCGGAGGGACCATGTTCATTTTGGCGCGGATCTTTTTCGAACGGAATCACTTGATCGCGAATAAATGAGCGCGTCCGATCCCGCAACCCTTCTAGTTTGGGCGTTAAAGAGAAGTCCATTGCTAGATTGTAATAGCAGGCAAAACTGAAATTACACTTAAAACTTCCTATGACTAAAATACATTTTGAATAAGGCTGCCACGTAAGACCTTATGATTATTTTTTAATTGAGCCCTTTATCGAATTTTCAATTTTCATTTGGCCCTTGCTATTGGCGATGGCTTTTTTTGCTGGCTTAGTTGATGCAGTGGCTGGCGGCGGAGGCTTAATTCAGGTCCCCGCTCTATTTGCTGCTTACCCTAACGAACATCCTGCAACATTACTTTCTACTAATAAAGTTTCTGCTGTTGGCGGCACTTTAAATGCTGCACGAAAATATTTGCATCATGTATCTCTCCCCTGGGCGGTTGTATTGCCTGCAATCGTGGCGGGTTTTTTGGGCTCGCTTTTGGGTGCTAGCGCAGTTAGCAGCTTTCCAGCAGAGCCTTTGCGTAAAGCGCTGCCCTTTGTTTTGCTGTTTCTTTTGCTCTACACCTGGTTTCAGCCATCGCTTGGTGAGGCCCATGCCCCCAAAGGCGAAAGTCGTTTTCAGCAACTTAAAGCAGCTACGCTTGGTCTAACGATTGGGTTTTACGATGGCTTCTTCGGCCCTGGCACCGGCAGCTTTTTGCTTTTTGGTTTTGTGCGATTCTTTGCTTTTGACTTTTTGCATGCCTCAGCTGCAACAAAACTGGTGAATGTCGCCACTAATTTAGCTGCTATCTTAATGCTAGCCAGTCTTGGGCAAATTAACTGGCCTCTTGGTTTGGCCATGATGATTGCCAACATTGCAGGCAGTCAATTTGGAAGCCGCCTGGCAATTCAGCACGGCAGCTCATTTGTTAGAAAGGCTTTTTTGGTCATTGTGACGGCTTTGATTCTGAAGTCAGCCTGGAATGCATATTTTATCAATTAAATCAACGACTTATAAATTACCCCATTGATTTTCCAAGATTTTATGATCTTTTGTTTCACGTGAAACAAACAAAATGCTATGATCATCGCCCTATCTGAGGCAAATCATGCGTTATTCCAAAAGTTTCGATGTCATTGTTGTAGGCGGTGGGCACGCTGGGACTGAGGCTGCCCTTGCATCGGCGCGCATGGGCTGCGACACCCTATTAATTACCCACAGCATTGAAAATCTGGGGGCAATGAGTTGCAATCCTTCGATTGGAGGGATTGGTAAGGGTCACCTAGTTAAAGAAATTGATGCCATGGGTGGTGCCATGGCTGCCGCAACTGACGAGGCAGGAATCCAGTTCCGGATTCTCAATTCAAGCAAGGGTCCCGCGGTTCGTGCGACTCGTGCTCAAGGCGATCGAATCCTCTATAAAGCTGCTATCCGACGAAGGCTCGAAAACCAACCCAACTTAAGCCTATTTCAGGCTGCGGTAGATGATCTTATAGTTCAGGGCGACGAGGTTCAAGGTGTGTTGACCCAAATGGGTCTCGAGTTTATGGCCAAAAAAGTGGTTCTTACCGCTGGAACCTTTTTGGACGGCAAAATCCATGTTGGCATGAATAACTATGCCGGTGGTCGTGCAGGCGATCCTGCGGCCGTTTCCCTCTCTGCCCGCCTGAAAGAGCTAAAGCTTCCCCAGGGTAGACTAAAGACTGGCACCCCGCCTCGCATTGATGGCAGAACTATTGACTTCTCAGTGATGCTTGAGCAACCTGGCGATTTGGATCCGCTCCCCGTTTTTTCCTATTTAGGGCGCCCAGAACAGCATCCTAGGCAGGTTCCCTGTTGGATTTCTCATACAAATGAGAAAACGCATGACATTATTCGGGGTGGTTTGGATCGCTCGCCAATGTATACGGGCGTGATTGAGGGCGTTGGTCCACGATACTGCCCTTCTATTGAGGACAAAATTCATCGTTTTGCCTCTAAAAATAGCCATCAAATCTTTTTGGAGCCTGAGGGACTAACAACCAATGAGTTTTATCCCAATGGGATTTCGACTAGCCTCCCCTTTGATATTCAATGGGATTTAGTCCGCAGCATTCGCGGCTTAGAGTCTGCAGTCATTGTGCGCCCGGGGTATGCCATTGAGTATGACTTCTTTGATCCACGCCAATTGCGCCATAGCCTAGAGACTAGGGTTATTGGGGGTTTGTATTTTGCTGGGCAGATCAATGGCACGACGGGTTATGAAGAGGCTGCCGCCCAAGGCATGTTGGCAGGTATTAATGCTGGATTGGCCTCCCAAGGCAAAGAACCTTGGCTTCCAAAGCGGAGCGAATCCTATATTGGTGTCCTCGTAGATGACTTAATCACCCGCGGGGTCCAAGAGCCCTACCGTATGTTTACTAGTCGTGCCGAGTACCGCTTGAGCTTGCGCGAAGACAATGCAGATATGCGTTTAACTGGGATTGGTCGTGAACTTGGCTTGGTTGATGACTATCGTTGGGAAGTATTTTGCAGAAAACAAGAGGCTGTTTCACGTGAAACATCTCGTTTGCAAGATATTTGGGTGGGGCCAAAACATGAAGCCGCCCCCCTGATTTCTCAGTTGCTGGGTCAAGACTTATCCCATGAATGTAATTTAACCGAGCTTTTAAGGCGTCCCGGCATTACTTATCAAGCCATTGCTAGCTTGGGTAACGGCATGTGGTCGCCAGGTGTTTTGGATGAAGATCTCGGTTTAGCTGCTCAAATTAGTGACCAGGTCGAGATTTCCATTAAATACCAGGGCTACATTGATCGTCAGGCACTTGAAATTACCCGTCAGGAGCACAACGAGACCTTCCCCCTCCCAGAGTCGCTTGATTATTCGCAAGTTCTGGGCCTGTCTAAAGAGGTTCAGCAAAAGCTGAATTTGCATAAACCAGCAACACTGGGTCAAGCAGGAAGAATCTCAGGGGTAACTCCAGCAGCACTCTCTTTGCTTTTGGTACACCTTAAAAAAGGTTTGGGCCGTACCCAAGAGGCTGCATGACCGAAGATTTGCTTGCGCTGGGCATTGAAGAATTGGGCCTCAATTTAAGTGATACCAACATTGCAGACTTAGAGGTTTTTTTGCAAGAAATGAGCCGCTGGAATCAGGTGCATAACCTCACGGCAATTGAAGATCAAAAAGATTCAGTGCGCCTCCATCTGATTGATTCTATTTCCGTTTTACCTCTATTGAGGCAATTTCTAAAGACTTCCACGCCTAAAATTGCCGACCTCGGCTCGGGCGGTGGCTTGCCAGCCATTCCCATTGCCATTGTCCAGCCTGAGTGGCGCTTGAGTCTGATTGAGGCAATCCGTAAAAAGACGGCTTTTTTGCAACATATACGAGGAAAGCTAAAGCTCAAAAACATCGAAGTATTAAGCGAAAGAGTTGAAAATGTTGCGATGCAACAACCTGGTCAATTTGATGCCGTTATTTCACGTGCGTTTACCAATCTAGCGCGCTTTTTGGAGCTCTCCTTGCCACTTCTCAAGCCGGATGGTCTCGTATTTGCCATGAAGGCCAAGCGGGCGGACGAGGAAATAGCTGAAGTAAGCAAAGACGATTGGCGTTTATTGGCCGATCAAGCCCTGTTTATTCCTAATCTGCCGGTAGAGCGCCGCTTGTTGGTGTTCACCCCCGTGAGAAAATCAAATTCTTCCCTTTAAGCAAACCCTAAAGCACCCATGGCAAAAATATTCTGTATTGCAAATCAAAAAGGCGGGGTTGGTAAGACCACCACCGCGGTTAATTTAGCTGCGGGATTGGTTGGGCTTGGACAGCGAGTATTGCTGGTGGACTTAGATCCACAAGGGAATGCCACGATGGGCTCTGGGGTTGAAAAAGCAGATTTGAACAACAGTATTTATCAAGTTTTAATTGGCTTGGCTGCAGTAAAAGATTGCGCACAACCTTGCGAAAGTTCTGGCTACGATGTGTTACCCGCAAATCGTGATTTAGCAGGAGCGGAAATTGAATTGGTTGATATGGATGCGCGCGAATCACGTTTAAAAGATGCGCTTGCGCAAGTAGCTACTGACTATGACTTCATCTTGATTGATTGCCCGCCTGCTTTGTCATTGTTAACGCTCAATGGGTTGTGTGCTGCGAATGGCGTCATCGTACCAATGCAGTGTGAGTACTTTGCGCTAGAAGGCTTGTCGGATTTGGTAAACACCATTAAACAAGTGCATGCCAATTTAAATCCTGACCTGGTGATTATCGGTTTATTGCGAGTGATGTTTGATGCGCGCATGACCTTGCAACAGCAAGTATCCGATCAGTTAATAGAACACTTTGGAGATAAGGTCTTTAAGGCGATTATTCCTCGTAATGTCAGGCTTGCCGAGGCGCCATCTTATGGCCTTCCGGGCGTTGCGTTTGACAAGACATCGCGCGGTGCAAAAGCATATTTAGAGTTTGGCGCCGAGATGGTTGAGCGCATCAAACACATGTAATTTTTTAAGAAGATAGAACATCATGGTTGCCATTAAGAAAAAAGGTTTGGGCAGAGGTCTAGAGGCCTTGCTCGGCGAGAAAGCTGCGCAAGCGAACTCTTCCGCAGAAATAAACCGTTTGCCCTTAACTGCATTGCAAGCGGGCAAATACCAGCCACGTCAAAAAATGGAAACGGGCGCACTTCAAGAATTGGCGGAGAGCATTCGAGAACAAGGCGTGATGCAACCGCTCTTGGTGAGAATGGTAAGCGCTGGTAAGTACGAAATTATTGCTGGTGAAAGACGCTTTCGTGCCGCCACGCTTGCCGGCTTAAAAGAAGTTCCTGTTTTGGTTTCTGATGCTGATGATCAAGCCGCAGCCGCAATGGCTTTGGTAGAGAATATGCAACGTGAGGACTTAAACCCTCTAGAGGAGTCACAGGGTTTGGCGCGTTTGATCGAAGAATTTGGTTTTACGCATGAACAGGCTGCAAAAGCAGTGGGCAAGTCCCGTAGCGCCATTAGTAATTTATTGCGCTTAGCGCAGCTGGCCAAGCCTGTACAAGCAATGCTGTTGGCGGGTGATATTGATATGGGCCATGCCCGTGCGCTGTTGCCGCTTCCTGGTGCTAGCCAGGTTGCACTGGCACAGAAGATTGCCGCTCAAGGCCTTTCTGTGCGCGAAGCGGAAAGAATGGCTGCAGCGCTGGTAATTGCAGGCGGACAAATTGGGGACAAAAAAACAAAGACTAAGGCTGGTGAAGTTGTGCCGAGTCGTGATCCTGACATGCGCCGCTTAACCCAAGAAATCGCTGATTTAATTGGGTTAAATGCTGAATTTAAGTTCAAAGGCAAAGGCGGAGAGCTCAGAATTCGCTTTAGCCAGTTTGATGAGCTTGATTCCCTATTAAAAAAGCTGGGTATAGCGGCTGACTAGCTGCTCATTGGCAAAAGACTTTTGTGAATAACAAACCGCTCAATACCAAACGTGAATGGGATGAAATTGAGGAAGATTCCTTTAAAACCCTTAGCAAAGAAGAAATGGATGCCTTGCGTGCATCAAAGCCACGTAATTTTTCTTCAATCAATTCATGGTGGGTTGTTTTAAGTCAGGTAGCGGTTACTCTGGTGATTGCTGGAGCGTGCTTTGTTTTTTCCAGTCAAGCTGATAAAAGCGTTTATACTTATTCGGCTTTAGTAGGCGGTTTGATTGGATTTTTGCCTTCCGCGCTGTTTTTGATGCGAATAGAGGCGGCAAAGAAGAGTGTCAAACGCAGCCCCGGCGGCTTTTTGGCGGCAGTGGTTTCTGGCGAATTTATCAAAATCCTAGCAACTATCGTTTTGTTCATAGGCTTTGCCCTAAAGCAGCCTGATTTGAAATGGATCCCGTTGCTTGTTACTTATTTGGCTACCCTCAAGTGTTACTTGTTGGCGTGGTTTTGGAAGTAACAAGAAGCAAATAAACAAGGACAAGTAAGAGATGTCTAGTGAAGTTAACGCAGCAGCAGAAGTAGGCCACCACGCGGCTACAGAAGCGCTTACACCAACTGCCTACATTGCGGAACATCTGCAAAATCTCAACAATATTGGGGGGCCACAGGCATCCATTATTGACTTCAGCGTTATTCATTTCGATACCATGTTTTGGACCACCCTCATGGGCTTGGTCGCAGTCCTACTGCTGGTGATCGCTGCTCGCAAAGCTTCGCCAGGTGTCCCGGGCCGCTTTCAATGTTTGGTTGAAATGCTGGTTGAAATGGTCGAGACTCAATCCAAAGGGATTGTTCACGGTGACAGATCTTATATTGCCCCATTGGCCCTGTTTGTTTTTTGCTGGATCATTCTCTTAAATACTTTGGATTTAGTTCCGGTAGATTGGGTTGTTGGCGTCAATCACTTTATTGAAGGTTTTGGTGTGCACGTGCCGCACCATAAGATTGTTCCAACCACGGATCTAAATGCCACCCTCGGAATGTCTTTCTCAGTGTTGCTGTTGGTTTTCTTTTACAGCTTCAAGGTAAAAGGCGTTGGCGGATTTCTGCATGAGCTTATTTCTGCCCCTTTTGGCGCTAAGTGGTATCTGGCCCCATTTAATCTCATTCTCAACATCATTGAATATATTGCTAAAGGTGTTTCTTTAGGAATGCGACTTTTTGGCAATATGTATGCTGGCGAGTTGATATTTTTGTTAATCGCCCTTTTGGGAAGTATGTGGACCTTCAATTTAGATCTCTACATGCTCGGCTTTGTTGGCAACGTACTTGCTGGCTCTGCTTGGGCAATTTTCCATATTTTGGTGATTTTGTTGCAAGCCTTTATTTTTATGATGTTGACCTTGGTTTACATCGGCCAAGCGCATAGTCACCATTAACCTTTTTTATTTTTAACCTCACCTTCAATACTTAGGAGTAAACATGCAAGCATTCTTAGCCAACATTCAAGGACTAACCGCTATCGGTATTGGCCTCATCATCGGCCTCGGCGCTTTAGGAGCCTGTTTGGGCATTGGCCTAATGGGTGGTAAGTTCATTGAGGGCGCTGCCCGTCAACCAGAACTCATCAACGAATTGCAAACCAAAATGTTCCTTTTGGCTGGTTTGATCGACGCTGCGTTCTTGATCGGCGTTGGTGTTGCAATGTTGTTTGCTTTCGCAAACCCACTGCTCGCAGTTATTAAGTAATTGTTTTGGCGTGGATGACCAACGGGTCATCCAACCGTTCTCAACAATACTGAAAGGAATATCGTGAATCTGAACGCGACCCTATTCGCGCAAATGATCGTCTTTTTTGTCTTATGGTGGGTGGTTGCACGTTTTGTGTGGCCTCCATTGGTTAAGGCATTAGACGAGCGTTCGACCAAAATTGCAGATGGCTTGGCTGCGGCCGAGCGCGGCAAAGAAGAATTAGCACTCGCAAATAATGCGGCCGAGCAAGAGCTTTCTAAAGCACGTCAAGAAGGTATTCAGCGTGTGGCTGAAGCAGAAAAACGTGCGCAAATGTCAGCCGAAGAAATTCGTGCGAACGCACAAGCTGAAGCTGCGCGCATCATTTCGCAAGCAAAAGAAGATGCTGATCAACAAGTAACTCGTGCTCGTGAAGTATTGCGTGCGGAAGTGGCTGTGTTGGCCGTTAAAGGCGCTGAGCAGATTTTGCGTCGCGAAGTGGATGCAAAAGCCCACGGCGCATTGCTTGATCAACTTAAGGCAGAGCTTTGATATGGCTGAGTTAGCCACCATTGCACGTCCTTATGCTGAGGCACTTTTTCAAAGTGCTCAGTCTGCTGAACTTGCTTCGATGCTCGAGCAGTTGAATGAATTGGCTCAGCTCGCTGTGCTGCCGGAAGTCGCTGGTTTGTCTAATAATCCAAAAGTTTCTGCTGATGATTTGACTAAGCTTCTTTCCGGTATGGTCAAGACAAAGTTAGATGGCAAAGTTTCTAGCTTTTTAAGCCTTGTGAATCAAAGCCATCGTCTCGCAGCCATCCCTGAAATTGCAAGCCAATTTGAGTCGATGAAAAATAAAAGCGAAGGTGCAGCAGAAGTAATGATTACCAGCGCATTCCCTCTAGAGGGAAGTGCACTAAATGATTTGTTGTCAAGTTTGAAGAAGCGCTTTGGGGGTAAAGATTTGCGCCCAACTATTCAGGTTGATCCAGCATTGATTGGCGGTGTTCGCATTCAAGTTGGCGATGAAGTAATGGATAGTTCTGTAAAGGCACGGTTAGCTCAAATGCAAGCAAGTCTTGGCGCATAAGTTATCCCGATTAAGAACATACGAAATAAGACCCAGGAGTAAGTAATGCAACTCAACCCTTCCGAGATCAGCGAGCTGATCAAAAGCCGAATTAGCGAAATGGGCGTTGACACCCAGTCTCGCAATGAAGGTACCGTCATTTCAGTGACCGACGGTATTTGCCGCGTTCATGGCTTGTCAGGTGTTATGCAAGGCGAAATGTTGGAGTTCCCTAACAACACTATCGGCCTCGCTTTGAACCTTGAGCGTGATTCTGTTGGTGCTGTAGTGTTGGGTGAATACACCCACATTAAAGAAGGCGACCCCGTTAAATGTACGGGCCGCATTTTAGAAGTTCCCGTTGGCCCAGAGTTGCTCGGGCGCGTTGTTAACGCACTTGGTCAACCCATTGATGGTAAAGGCCCAATTAATACCAAGTTAACTGACTTTATTGAAAAAGTTGCTCCTGGCGTGATCGCACGTCAATCTGTTAGCCAGCCAGTACAAACGGGTTTGAAAGCGATTGACGCGATGGTTCCTATTGGCCGTGGTCAACGTGAGTTGATCATTGGCGACCGTCAAACTGGTAAGACAGCGGTTGCAGTTGACGCGATCATTAATCAAAAGGGTAAAGGCGTTTATTGCGTTTACGTTGCGATTGGTCAAAAGGCTTCTACTATTGCTAACGTGGTTCGCAAGCTCACAGAATTGGGCGCGATGGATTACACCGTAGTGGTTGCAGCGAGTGCTTCTGAGTCTGCAGCGATGCAATACCTCTCCGCATACGCAGGTTGCACCATGGGTGAATATTTCCGCGATCGTGGCGAAGATGCTTTGATTGTTTACGATGACTTGACCAAGCAAGCGGTTGCTTATCGTCAAATCTCCTTGTTGCTACGTCGCCCACCAGGTCGTGAAGCCTATCCTGGTGACGTGTTCTACCTCCACTCACGCTTGCTCGAGCGCGCTGCTCGTGTAAACGCTGAGTATGTTGAGAAGTTCACCAACGGCGCAGTAAAAGGTAAAACCGGTTCTTTGACTGCATTGCCAATTATTGAAACTCAAGCTGGTGACGTTTCTGCATTCGTTCCAACCAACGTGATTTCCATTACTGACGGTCAGATCTTCTTGGAAACTGACTTGTTCAACGCTGGTGTGCGTCCTGCGATTAACGCCGGTATTTCGGTTTCCCGCGTTGGTGGTGCAGCACAAACTAAAGTCATTAAGAAATTGTCTGGCGGTATTCGTACCGACTTAGCGCAATACCGTGAATTGGCAGCGTTTGCTCAGTTCGCCTCAGATCTTGACGAAGCAACCCGTAAGCAGCTCGAGCGTGGCCGTCGTGTTACTGAATTGTGTAAGCAGGCTCAATATAAGCCGCTCCAAGTTTGGGAAATGGCTGCTTCACTCTATGCCGTGAACAACGGTTTCTTTGACGATATCGAAGTGAAGAATGTATTGCCATTTGAAAAGGGCTTACAAGACCATTTGAAATCTAAATATGCAGATTTAGTTGGCCGCATCGAAGAAACTAAAGATTTGAGCAAAGAAGACGAAGCCGCTTTGCGTGCTGCGATTGAGGACTACAAGCGTTCAGCAGCCTTCTAAGGACGCATAGAGATCATGGCCGGCACAAAAGAGATACGATCAAAGATCAAGAGCGTGCAAAACACGCGCAAGATCACGAAGGCAATGGAAATGGTCGCCGCATCCAAGATGCGTCGCGCCCAGGAGCGCATGCGTAATGCGCGCCCATACGCTGAAAAAATTCGTGAAATTGTGGCCAATCTTTCTAAAGCAAATCCTGAGTACCGCCCTGCTTACATGGCGACTCGTGAAGTAAAGAAAGTTGGCACGATCTTGGTTACAACAGACAAAGGCTTATGCGGTGGTTTGAATACCAACGTACTGCGTTTGATTGCTAACCAAGTGCGTGAGTTGCAAGACAAAAATGTTGGTATTGAGTACACCGCGATTGGTTCAAAAGGCCTGCAATTTTTGAATCGTTCAAAAGCGAAACTCATTTCTCAAACAATCCAAATTGGTGACACACCGCATTTAGATGTTTTGATTGGCGCAATTACTGCCCAGTTAGAGGCGTTTGAGAGAGGTGAGATTGATGCGGTCTATTTGGCATATACCCGTTTTGTAAATGCAATGAAACAAGAGCCTGTTTTAGAGAAGCTTTTGCCTTTAGAGCCAGCTGCTTTGACTCCTGAAGATAAAGCAGGCCCCTCTTGGGATTACATCTATGAGCCTGACGCTGAGTCCATCTTAAATGGCCTGTTGAAGCGTTACGTTGAAGCAATGATTTACCAAGCCGTTGCTGAAAACATGGCTTCTGAGCAATCTGCACGCATGGTTTCAATGAAGGCCGCTTCAGATAATGCGAAGAACGTGATTGGCGAATTGCAATTGGATTACAACAAAACACGACAAGCTGCCATTACCAAAGAGTTGTCAGAAATTGTTGGTGGAGCGGCTGCTGTTTAAGCGGTCAGCGTTTAGGAATACGAAAGAATTTAGGAATTAAGAGCGGAGAAAGCGATGAGTAACGGAAATATCGTGCAATGTATCGGTCCAGTGGTGGACATTCAGTTCCCACGCGACAAAATGCCAAACATTTATGATGCGTTGACATTAGTTGAAAGTGGTGAAAAATCATTTGCTGAAAAAGGTTTGACCTTTGAAGTTCAGCAGCAAATCGGTGACGGCGTAGTTCGCGCGATTGCCATGGGTGCAAGCGATGGCTTGCGTCGTGGCATGGAAGTGAAATCTACTGGTAAGCCAATTTCTGTTCCAGTTGGCCCAGCAACACTTGGCCGCATTATGGATGTATTGGGTCGCCCAATTGATGATGCAGGCCCAATTGCTACTGAAGAGCGTCGTGCTATTCACCAGCCAGCACCAAAGTTTGATGAACTCTCCCCTTCCGTTGACCTGCTCGAAACCGGCATCAAGGTGATCGACTTGGTTTGCCCATTCGCTAAAGGCGGTAAGGTTGGCTTGTTCGGCGGTGCGGGTGTTGGTAAGACCGTCAACATGATGGAATTGATTAACAACATTGCTAAACAACACTCAGGTTTGTCAGTGTTTGCTGGTGTTGGTGAGCGTACTCGTGAAGGTAATGACTTCTATCACGAGATGAAAGAATCTAACGTTATCGATAAAGTAGCGATGGTGTTTGGTCAGATGAATGAGCCTCCAGGTAACCGTTTGCGCGTTGCGTTGACAGGTTTGACCATGGCTGAAGCATTCCGTGACGAAGGCCGTGATATTTTGTTCTTCGTTGACAACATCTACCGTTACACATTGGCTGGTACTGAAGTTTCTGCTTTGCTTGGTCGTATGCCTTCTGCTGTGGGTTACCAGCCTACATTGGCTGAAGAGATGGGTAAATTGCAAGAGCGTATTACCTCTACGAAGACAGGTTCTGTTACTTCCATTCAGGCTGTTTACGTTCCTGCGGATGACTTGACTGATCCGTCACCAGCGACAACCTTCTTGCACTTAGACTCTACTGTTGTGTTGTCACGTGATATTGCGGCTTTGGGTATTTATCCAGCGGTTGACCCACTTGACTCTACCAGCCGTCAGCTCGACCCACAAGTGGTTGGTCAAGAGCACTATGAAGTAGCTCGCTCGGTTCAGATGACATTACAACGCTACAAAGAGTTGCGTGACATTATTGCGATTTTGGGTATGGACGAATTGTCTCCCGAAGACAAGTTGGCCGTGGCTCGTGCTCGTAAGATTCAACGTTTCTTGTCCCAGCCTTTCCACGTTGCTGAGGTGTTCACTGGTTCACCAGGTAAATACGTTCCATTGAAAGAAACCATCCGTGGCTTCAAGATGATCGTCAGTGGTGAGTTGGATCACTTGCCAGAGCAAGCGTTCTACATGGTGGGTTCAATTGATGAAGCCATCGAGAAAGCCAAGAAGCTTTAATCGATTTCATCTAGGGAAATTATGTCAACCATACGCGTCGATGTAGTAAGTGCTGAGCACTCTATTTTTAGCGGGGAAGCCAAATTTGTCGCGCTTCCTGGCGAAACTGGTGAGCTCGGCATTTTGCACGGCCACACTCCTTTGATCACACGTATTCGTCCAGGTTCAGTTCGTATTGAAAAAGCCGATGGTGACGAAGAGTTCGTTTTCGTGGCGGGTGGCTATTTAGAGGTTCAGCCAGACCACGTGACCGTATTAGCAGATACTGCTATTCGAGGTCATGATCTTGATGAAGCCAAAGCGCTCGAAGCTAAGAAGCGTGCTGAAGAAGCCATGCAAAACCGTGGCACCGATTTTGATTTGGCTTTGGCTCAGTCCGAGTTCGCTATGGCCGCTGCACAGTTGGCTGCTATTGCCCGCTTCCGTCGCAAAAAGTAAGCGCTGGTTATCCCCTTGCTGTTAAACGACCGTTTTTTAAAAGCCTGCTTGGGTGAAGCGGTTGATCAAACACCGCTTTGGCTCATGCGCCAAGCTGGGCGATACCTTCCTGAATACAACGCTACACGGGCTAAGGCGGGAAGTTTTTTAGGGCTTGCAAAAAATCCTGCATACGCGACTGAGGTAACACTTCAGCCCTTAGATCGCTATACATTAGATGCAGCCATTTTATTCTCTGATATTTTGACTGTCCCAGATGCTATGGGATTGGGATTGAAATTTACTGCTGGTGAAGGCCCTAGCTTTGATCATCCGCTTCGTACTGAAGAAGCGGTTAAGAAATTACGCGTAGCAGATATAAGTGAGCTCAAGTACGTATTTGATGCTGTCTCTGAGATCCGTAAAGCTTTGATCCAGAATGGCAAACAACGCGTTCCTTTGATTGGCTTCTCAGGAAGCCCATGGACTTTAGCTTGCTACATGATTGATGGTTCAAGTTCAGATGATTTCCGTCATGCCAAGACGATGATGTTTAGTCGCCCTGATTTGTTGCAGCATGTTCTAGATATCAATGCACAATCGGTTGCCGCTTATCTCACTGAGCAATTAAAAGCGGGCGCACAGGCGTTGATGATTTTTGATACTTGGGGTGGAATGCTGCCAGATGGTTGGTATCAAAAAATGTCTTTGGCCTCGATGCAAAAAGTGATTGCATTGTTGCCGCGTGAGCATGAAGGTAGAAAAATTCCAGTGATTATGTTTACAAAAGGCGGCGGCATCTGGTTAAACGATATGGCACAAGTTGGCGCTGATGTCATTGCCATTGACTGGACTATGTCTCTCAGTCAAGCACGTAAACAGTTGCTGTCTTTAAATAAGCCTTTGGCATTACAAGGCAATCTGGATCCTCTGATTTTGTTCTCAGAGCCTGAGCAGATCGCTCAGCAGGCAAGTGCATTACTAGATGATTTGGCGAGTGCTCCAACTCTCAAGCCAGGCCTCCATCCATTGGATGGACATGTATTTAATCTGGGTCACGGGATCTCTCAATTTACCCCGCCAGAAAGCGTAACTGCTTTAACAGAAACCGTTATTCAGCACTCCAGGGCTCTTAGATCAAAGCAATAATCCATAGTATTTGCTAACTTTCAGTATTTTTAGACAAAAGTTATGCACAATTTTGGTCATAATTCAAAATTCAGTGAGATTCCGATTAAAGATGAACTTTAACTTTCGGAAGTTCTTATAAGTTATTGATTTATATGATTATCTGGCTATTGGGCTCAAAATGAGTGCTAGCACAGATTGCTGGTAAATTAGCTTATAAATCATCATTCTTGGATGATATCCACAGACTTATCCACAAGCAAAATAGAAAAAAGAAGTAAATGCCCTTACCCATTGTGGTCCAAGTAGTTGTTGATAAGCCCTTGGCCCAGGGTTTTGATTATTTGTGGAATAAAGAGGTGCTGGGGGTCGACCCAGAAATTGGCCATATTGTTGAAGTTCCTTTTGGGCGCTCAACTTTGGTTGGCGTGGTGATAAAAGTTAGCACTCACTCTGATTTTGATAAATTAAAGGGTGTAACTAAGCTTTCCCCATTGCCGATGCTAGATCCAGCTGCACTCAGACTAATGAATTTTGCTAGTCAGTATTACATTCATGGGCTTGGGGAAACCATCATTCCAGCTGTTCCACAGATGTGGAAAAAGCCAGCAGATTGGGAAAAAATACCTGCAAAGTTAATGCTAGGCGAAACAAAGAAAAAGAAAAAAGAAGAGCCCAAACTAAGCGAAGGTTATATCAGCGAAGCGCAGTTAAATGAAGCTCAAGAGTTAGCCTTAAAAGATTTGCGAGCCAATGTCATTGCGCAAGAATTTAAAGTGGCCCTACTTCAAGGTCAAACCGGTAGCGGAAAGACCGCTGTGTTTTTAAATTGGCTAAAAACCATTCTTCAGAATGACAATTCTCAAGCATTAATTTTGGTGCCGGAGATTAACTTAACGCCACAGTTAGAGCGCAGGGTGCGCGCTTATTTTCCGGATAAGAAAATGGTAGTGCTCCATAGTGGCGTGAGCGA
Source organism: Polynucleobacter sp. JS-JIR-5-A7 (assembly GCF_018687935.1). Taxonomy (NCBI): domain Bacteria; kingdom Pseudomonadati; phylum Pseudomonadota; class Betaproteobacteria; order Burkholderiales; family Burkholderiaceae; genus Polynucleobacter; species Polynucleobacter sp. JS-JIR-5-A7. Next base: position 28,237 of record NZ_CP061308.1, read on the forward strand.
AAAAAAACGTGGCATTGCTTGGTATGAAGCGCTTACTGGAAAAGCGCAAATCATTTTGGGTACAAGATTGGCGGTATTAACTCCATTACCGAATCTACGTGCAATTGTGGTTGATGAAGAGCATGACCCATCTTATAAGCAACAAGATGGAATTCGTTACTCGGCTAGAGATTTGGCCGTTTGGCGTGCACACGATTTAAAGGTTCCGATATTGCTTTCCTCAGCTACGCCCTCACTTGAAACTTGGATGGCAGCCAAATCAGGACGCTATCAGTATCTGCGCTTAGACCAACGAGCACAGGGCGCGAGCCTACCAAAAGTGCATTTAATTAATACACGAGATCCACAGAATCAGTTTAGTCCTGGAGATATTGATAGGCCCACAGCAAAAATTTCATTGAGTAAGCCCTTGGTAAATGCAATGAATAAAAATTTGCAAGATAAAAAGCAAAGCCTAGTATTGATTAATCGAAGAGGCTATGCACCGGTGTTGAGCTGTAGTGCGTGCTCATGGTTATCGAAGTGTCAACAATGCAGTTCATATATGGTGATGCATAAGGCAGGCGCTTTAGGACGTAAGCCAGTGTTAAGTTGCCACCACTGTGGCTTGGTTAAGCCCATTCCTAGTCATTGTCCTGATTGTGGTAATGCCGATTTAAAAACGTTGGGCCAAGGTACCCAAAAGTTAGAGGATGCTATTGAAGAGGTCTGGCCTAAGGCAAGAGTTCTCCGGGTGGATACAGACTCTAGTCGCAAGAGCAAAGGTGCGGAGGAGCTGTTTCAAGAAATTCATGATGGGAATGTAGACATCGTAGTTGGCACTCAAATGATTGCTAAAGGACATGATTACCAAAATATTGGCATGGTTGCAGTGCTAGATGCGGATAGCCGTTTGTTCTCCCAAGATTTTCGAGCAGCAGAAAGACTATTTGCACAGCTCGTTCAGGTGGCGGGCAGAGCTGGAAGGGCTAATAAAGATGGTGAGCAGAGTGGTGATATTTATATCGAAACCCAATTTCCGGAAGCGGCAGTATTTCAGTATTTGTTAAGGCATGATGTTGATGGATTTCTATCTCACATTGCTAGCGAGCGAGATGAGGCTAAATTACCGCCCTTCTCTTATCAGGGCTTGGTCCATGCTGAAGCCAAGAGTTTGGATAAGGCAATTGGATTTTTGAGTTCTATAAAGGCGCGCTTAAAAGATCAGGACTTGATTAAACAGGGTCTCCGGGTCTACGACCCCGTTCCCAAAAGCATGGTGCGAGTCGCTGGAATTGAGCGTGCTCAGCTGGTCATCGAGTCCGATGATCGTAGGCAACTGCAGGATGTTCTAGAGGCAATCGATCGCGATTTGCGAGATAGCTCTCAAGGACGCATTAGCAAACTTGAGCGCATTCGTTGGTTGATTGAGCGTGACCCAATCTCAATCTAATGTTTACGCTCCAGGGCCTGAGCTGTATTTTTCTAAACTCATGAGTTGATTGAATTCTGAAATAAGACTGTCGTCTGAGCTCGCTTTGATTTTGAATAACCAAACTGCATACGGTTTTTCATTGACAAGCTCGGGAGAGGCTTCGACTTCCGCATTGAGCTCAACAATTTCACCGCTCACTGGCGCATGAATATCGCTCGCTGCTTTGACAGACTCGATTACCGCAATGGCTTCGCCCTGCTTGACTAGTTGACCAATCTTAGGCGCTTGAAAGAACATTACATCTCCCAAGGCTTCTTGAGCATGATTGCTAATCCCAACCCACACTAGGCCATCACTTTCCATATCGGCCCACTCATGAGTTTCTGCAAATTTAAATGTATCTTGGCTGTTCATGTTTTATCCTTTGAGAACATTTTATGCGTAGTCCCATAAACTAGCTTTGATTGAAAAATTCACATATGCCAATTAAATTAGGAATTGTCCCAGTTACTCCGTTTGAGCAAAACTGCTCGATTCTGGTCTGTCAGGAGACTGGGGATGCTGCCGTGGTTGATCCAGGTGGTGATATTGAAAAGATTCTTGATGGTGTTCAACAAATGGGCGGCAATGTAAAAAAGATTTTGTTGACCCATGGACATTTAGATCACTGCGCCTGTGCTAAAGATTTGGCCGATCAGTTGGGCGTTCCCATTGAAGGCCCCCAGGAGGATGAACGTTTTTGGATTGAGCAGTTGCCTGAGCAGACTGTGCGTTTTGGTTTTGGTCATGCAAAAGTATTTGAGCCAAATCGTTGGCTCAATGATGGCGATCATGTTCAAGTTGGTAATGTTAATTTAGAAGTATTGCATTGCCCTGGACATACGCCGGGCCACGTTGTCTTTTTTGACAAAGAAGATCGTCTAGCCATCGTGGGTGATGTTCTGTTTGCAGGTTCAATTGGCAGAACAGATTTTCCGCGCGGCAATCATGCCGACTTGATCAGCGCAATTAAAACAAAACTTTTGCCGCTTGGGGATGATGTGCAGTTTGTACCCGGACATGGGCCCATGTCTACATTTGGACAAGAACGCAAAACTAACCCCTATGTTGGGGATGGCACTTAAAACAGTAAAACGAAAAAATTAGGCTTTTGCTGAACCGGTACGGTGGGTACGGTTATAGAGGCAGCTAGCGCAAATCCAGCGTTGCTTACGATTGCTAGTCGGAATCCATGTGCCACCCTCAAGTCGTTTTTCGCGACTGCAAGAAGAGCAAAACTTGAGGCTCTGGGAAGAATCTTGGGTAACTGCTGGAGTCGAGGTAGTCATGGGCAATCCGGGTAAGGCAAATCTTTGTACAGAGATCTATTTTACCCGTTTTGTCCTGCTGGTATTGGGGTTAAGACAACCCGGACAGAATCGGCTGTCTTGTTGCCGTCAAAATCCAGCCAAGCCTTGTTTTCAAAGTCGTAGAGCTTGCATTTGCGAGCGGTATCAAAATACCAGCCCCAAGAGAACTTTTGAACAAAAATACGCTCTGGAAGGATGGTTTCAAGGGTTTTTTGGGCCTCTGTAAGACGATAGAGGGGCACGCTCATGTCTACGTGATGGGCAGTGTGCTCCATGATATGGTGCATTAAAGCACCCCAAATCCAGTTAAAAGTCAGGTGAACTGTAGTTGACACAAAAGGCTGGGCGCGGAGCCATTCAGATTTTTTGTCATACCAAGAGACTGAAGGGTGGGTATGGTGAACATAGACCACAAATCCAATCATGCCATTCCAGAATAAGAATGGCACTGCAAAACCAGTCACTAAACCCACCAAAATGGATTGATCGGTAGCGATTGCGCCGGCAATGAGACAGCCAATCCAGACTATTCCGAAGGCGCTTACGAGCAAATTATCTTTAAGGAAAATGGGGCGGTCGCCAGGTTTGTTCTGTGCATTGGGGAAGTATTCACGTCTCCACCAAATTTCAATAAGGTAGTAGAAAACAGGGCCCCAACCACTGCGATACAGGCGCTCTAGAGCTTTCCGACCAGGGGACAGTGCGTCATATTCTGCTTTTGATAACGGCGCCCAAACAAAGTCAAAACCCTTCAAATTGGTTTGGCCGTGGTGCACTACGTTATGGCCAACATCCCAAAGGCTATATGGAGTCAGGGATGGCAAGAATGCAATGCGACCCAACACCTTATTGAGCTCACGACTCGGTGTGAAGCTTTGATGGCATGCATCGTGACCCAAAATAAAAATGCGACCGGTTACAAAACCAGCAACCACCCCAAAAATGATTTTGAGCAGAACGTTCTCAACGAAAATCGTCCCAGCGATACAGCTGAGCCATAAAAAAGCATCGATCATGAGCAACATGATCGCGCGCCCAGTTTCACCTTGTGCCATTGGAATTAACCAACTCCGAATAATCTTTCGGTGTGGCAAGGGCGCCTCAGGAGGCAAAGGATTTGTCAGAGAGGGCTCTGAAAGGGCTGAATTTAGATGTGTAGACACGATAAGAATCAATAATTTAGACCCAAATGATAGCGGTTTTCATAGTTTTGCGCATGATGTAGGTCAAATACCCCTTCTGTTTTGGCGCGCCCGGCAGGAATCGAACCTGCGACCCTTGGCTTCGGAGGCCAATACTCTATCCACTGAGCTACGGGCGCCAGGAAAACTGGCTACCCCGCTATTGTAAGTGCCTCTATCCTTGCTCTCTAGTTATAATCACCGCAAATCAACCCTACAACGCATTAAAAGATAAATTCTTATGAGCAACGAGCACGGAAACCTTATTAAGTCCCCAAAACAACTCATCATCGTGGTGTTTGCAAGCTTTTTTGTGCCCTTGATTATTATTTTGTTGTTGATGGTGTTTGTGAACAACGGTAAGCGCGGCGATTCTTCTAGCACCTCCGAAGCGCTTATTAAGCCGGTGGCCCAGTTGAATGTGCAAGAGGCCAGCAGCACACCGGCCCCTAATGCCAAATAAAATTTTTTAGTATTCGAAAAAGCTGGCTATATGCCAGCTTTTTTATTGGTCTGAATTGCTATCTTTCGCGTCAAGTGCAATTTGATAGGCATCTTTTTTTGTTAAGCCCAACACTTGTGAAAGTACTGCTGCGATCTCTTTGCTGCCTAGATATGGGTTTAATGCGTTTGCCCAACGCATTAGAGAGGCATGCTCTGGAGCCTCGTCAGCATTGGCGTGGCGCCCTGCAATCAGTATGATGAATTCACCTTTAAGGCTCTCAGCATTTTCAATCCACGATGCAATTTCTTGGGCCTGAATGGAAACAAGTTGCTCAAATTTTTTAGTGAGCTCACGGCAAATAAAAACTTGGCGCTCTTTTTCTAATGACCCGGCAAGAAACAGAAGTGTTTCACGAATATTGTGCGGTGACTCAAAGAAGATGCTCGTTTTTTTACTGCTGCAAATATCGTGCAAAAGCGCATCGCGGTCTTTAGTTTTATGTGGCCAAAAACCCAAGAATTGAAATTGACCATCGGAGTTGAGCATGACAGACCCCGATGCAGATATGGCGCAGGATACCGAGCTGGCACCAGGAATCGGAATGATACGAAAGCCCGCTTTTTGCACTTCGTCTACAAGTCGAGCGCCAGGATCTGAAACCCCGGGAGTCCCAGCATCCGAAATATAAGCCCAGCGCTCATCGTTGGCTAGGTGTTGAATCACTGTTTGGGCACCGCCAAGCTCATTGTGCGCATGCAAGGCCAAACATTTTTTATGAATGCCAAATTGCTGCAGTAGTGCGGCACTATGTCTAGTGTCTTCACAAGCGATGCCATCTACTGCATTTAGGACGTGAAGTGCGCGTAAGGTAATGTCACCTAAATTGCCAATCGGCGTAGCAATCATATACAAGGACCCAGCAGGTAAGTCCTGTTGCTTTAAAAAATCCAATGAGCCTAGTTCCATAGGGATATTGTCTGCTGAAGGTTAATCAATAAGCAAGAGAATACGTTGCTTTTGAGTTAAGCTGATTGCATCAGAATTTAGGCTTGCTTTGGCGCATAATATTGCTATGGATAAAGACACTATTGAACGTTTGCGCAAGCGCGCCTCTCAACATTTTTTAGACAGCATTGCGGTAAAGCAAGAGGCTGAAAAAATTCTTCCAGAGTCTGTGGCACATGGTGTGCAAGCGATGGTCGATTGTTTGAAGGCTGGCGGTAAAGTGATGGCTTGTGGCAATGGCGGCTCGGCAGCAGATGCACAACACTTTGCCGCTGAGTTGATGGGTCGATTTGAAAGAGAGCGCCAAGAGTTGGCTGCAGTTGCACTGACAACGGATACCTCGATCCTGACTGCGATTGGCAATGATTACAGCTATGACGAAGTCTTCAGCAAGCAAGTGCGTGGCCTTGGAAAAAAAGGCGACATTCTCTTGGGAATTTCGACGTCTGGCAACTCTAAGAACGTAATTAAAGCAATCGAAGCTGCAAAAAAAATTGGGATCAAAATTATTGCGCTTACTGGCAATGGCGGTGGAAAGATTGCGGCACTACTGGATAAGGATGATATTCATTTATGTGCGCCCTCAACTCGTACTGCGAGAATTCAAGAAACCCACTTAGTTTTGCTGCATAGTTTGTGTGATGGCGTTGATCATATTTTGCTCGACTAATTTTTTAAATACGCTAAAGAAATGCAAATTCAATCTCTCAGAAAATTAGTCATTGCTGTAGTAATGACATCTCAATTATCTGCATGCGGAGTTTTGGCTGTAGGTGGCATTGCTGCGGGTGCAAGCGTCATGGCTGATCGTCGTACTCCAGGAGTGCAAGCAATTGATAATGGTATTGAGTTAGAGGCGAATGCTGCGCTTGGCAAAAAGTTTGGTGATAACGCACACATTAACGTGACCTCATTCAATCAAAAAGTATTGCTGACAGGCGAAGTAAAAGATGCTGGTATCAAAAGCGAAGCAGGCGCATATGTAAAGGCGATGAAGAACGCGCGCACCGTTTTTAATGAATTGATCATTGGCTCTAACAGCACATATACAGCACGTGCTAACGATTCTTATCTTGAGTCGAAAATAAAAACCCAGATGATCTTTACAGATCAATTGCCATCAAACTCTATGTCGATTATTGCCGAGGGATCAAGCGTCTATCTGATGGGCATCTTGACACAGAACGAAGCTGACTTAGCAAAAAAAGTAGCTAGCAATACAAATGGTGTGAAAGATGTTTATGTTTACTTTGAATTAATTTCTGTAGAAGAAAAAAATCGTCTAGAAAAGCAAGGCAAGGCCGATCAAACAACGCCAAACAGCCCACCAAAATTCCAGTAATTTTTTTGGGTTAGTGATGTCCGCAATGCGAGCAATTGTAAAAATAGTTTTTATATTTACAGCGCTTGCTTATTTCATTCCCCATGTGCATGCAGACAGCGAGGATCAAAAAGCATTTACGCTTGCAAAGCAAAATGCTTGCTTAGGTTGTCATGCTCTTGACAGAAAAATAGTGGGACCAAGCTTCGAATCCGTTGCGCAAAAATATAAAAGCAATCCCAATGCGCAAGCATTTTTGAAAAATAAAATCGCTAAAGGTGGTTCAGGTTCTTGGGGGGTTGTGCCTATGCCCGCGAATTCAAAGTTAAATGAAGCGGATTTATCTTTACTGGTTAGCTGGATATTGCGGGCTACACCGAGTCAAAATTGATGTGAGAATTCAGCGCGCATCAATCTGTTTAGCTTAGCGTGCGTGACGAGGTCTTCCTAAGAACCACCACCAAGCTTGATTCGCCAACTTCAAGTTTTCTTTTAGGGCGTAATCAAAGTCCGCCCACTGTTCATTAGCGGCCTCCTCAACAATCGTCCCAGAGTTTGCCGGTGGCAATTTGAGATACGCATCAGCATCACCGTAGGCATATTCAACTGTCATGCCAGCTTTTTGAGCTAGATGCATCATTGCTTTGTTGTTAGCTAGGCAGTGAACATAAAGCGTTTGAATATTGCTATTGCGTGAGTGCACTGCCGAGCGTTGCAGCAGAGCGGTTCCAAGCCCCTGCGCCCTTCCCTCTGGCAATACGGATACGCCAAATTCAGCGGCGTGAGCTTGCCCTTTGATTTCAGGCAAATATGCTAGATGCGCCATGCCAATGAGCCTTAAATCATGGTCAAAGACGCCAAAAACAGCATCTCGCTTGAAATTAAGGCTCTCAACATAGTGATGAATAACTTCATCAGGGGTCTGGGTGCCAAAACGTAAGCGACGATCTTCAGCGCCCAACTGCAATAGATGGTTCAGAATTTCTGACCTGTGGCCTGCATGAAGCTCTCGAACTGGCACGGCCTTCCCTGCCATATAAGGCTGGGTAGATAAGTGATCGTTTGCTAAGTTATTATTGTGCATAGCAACATTTTAGCAGAAAAGCAGGAAAAATTAAGGGTTTTCCCTAGGGTGTGGACTATCTGCAAATAAGCATCAAAAATCTAGGTTTAGCGCCCTTCCTTTTTACGTAAAAGCTCTAAAAAGAGGAAATATCTAAAAAAAGTTGAAAAATCTTTCAAAATTTATCCCATTGATTTCATTGGTTTTATTTGAAAAGTCAGAAAAATCTTCGTCTTTTATAGGTAAAAGAGTGGGAAAGGTGTTGACAACCCTATTCGTGTATGTCATAGTCTCGCTTCTTCGCTGAATGTTTTTGAAAAACGATTCAGCCCTCTTTAAAAATTAGTCAACCGATAATTGTGGGTACTAGGCGAAAGCATCCAGTCCTTCGGGACAGATGTAAACAAATAGTACTCATAGACAGTAAAAAGATTTGGTTTTATTACCAAGTCAATTTCTTGAATGAGTGCGACGATCCGCAAGGATCACAGGAATTAAACTGAAGAGTTTGATCCTGGCTCAGATTGAACGCTGGCGGCATGCCTTACACATGCAAGTCGAACGGCAGCACGGGTGCTTGCACCTGGTGGCGAGTGGCGAACGGGTGAGTAATACATCGGAACGTACCTTATCGTGGGGGATAACGCAGCGAAAGCTGTGCTAATACCGCATACGCCCTGAGGGGGAAAGCGGGGGATCGAAAGACCTCGCGCGATTAGAGCGGCCGATGCCTGATTAGCTTGTTGGTGGGGTAAAAGCCCACCAAGGCGACGATCAGTAGCTGGTCTGAGAGGACGATCAGCCACACTGGGACTGAGACACGGCCCAGACTCCTACGGGAGGCAGCAGTGGGGAATTTTGGACAATGGGGGCAACCCTGATCCAGCAATGCCGCGTGAGTGAAGAAGGCCTTCGGGTTGTAAAGCTCTTTTGTCAGGGAAGAAACACCGGCTCTAACACAGTCCGGGAATGACGGTACCTGAAGAATAAGCACCGGCTAACTACGTGCCAGCAGCCGCGGTAATACGTAGGGTGCGAGCGTTAATCGGAATTACTGGGCGTAAAGCGTGCGCAGGCGGTTATACAAGACAGGCGTGAAATCCCCGGGCTTAACCTGGGAATGGCGCCTGTGACTGTATAGCTAGAGTGTGTCAGAGGGGGGTAGAATTCCACGTGTAGCAGTGAAATGCGTAGATATGTGGAGGAATACCAATGGCGAAGGCAGCCCCCTGGGATAACACTGACGCTCATGCACGAAAGCGTGGGGAGCAAACAGGATTAGATACCCTGGTAGTCCACGCCCTAAACGATGCTGACTAGTTGTTCGGGATTTACATCCTGAGTAACGTAGCTAACGCGTGAAGTCAGCCGCCTGGGGAGTACGGTCGCAAGATTAAAACTCAAAGGAATTGACGGGGACCCGCACAAGCGGTGGATGATGTGGATTAATTCGATGCAACGCGAAAAACCTTACCTACCCTTGACATGTCACTAACGAAGTAGAGATACATTAGGTGCTCGTAAGAGAAAGTGAACACAGGTGCTGCATGGCTGTCGTCAGCTCGTGTCGTGAGATGTTGGGTTAAGTCCCGCAACGAGCGCAACCCTTGTCTTTAGTTGCTACGCAAGAGCACTCTAAAGAGACTGCCGGTGACAAACCGGAGGAAGGTGGGGATGACGTCAAGTCCTCATGGCCCTTATGGGTAGGGCTTCACACGTCATACAATGGTGCATACAGAGGGTTGCCAACCCGCGAGGGGGAGCTAATCTCAGAAAATGCATCGTAGTCCGGATCGTAGTCTGCAACTCGACTACGTGAAGCTGGAATCGCTAGTAATCGCGGATCAGAATGTCGCGGTGAATACGTTCCCGGGTCTTGTACACACCGCCCGTCATACCATGGGAGTGGGTTTTGCCAGAAGCCGTTAGCCTAACCGCAAGGGGGGCGACTGCCACGGCAGGGTTCATGACTGGGGTAAAGTCGTAACAAGGTAGCCGTATCGGAAGGTGCGGCTGGATCACCTCCTTTCTAGAGAAAAGATGCTGGAGCTATAGTGCCCACACTTATCGGTTGACAATAAAAGCCACGGGTCTGTAGCTCAGCTGGTTAGAGCACTGTGTTGATAACGCAGGGGTCGTAGGTTCAAGTCCTACCAGACCCACCAATCAGCGTTGATATGGACTTAGTGGACGTTGGGGGATTAGCTCAGCTGGGAGAGCACCTGCTTTGCAAGCAGGGGGTCGTCGGTTCGATCCCGTCATCCTCCACCAACATCTAAATGTCAAAACTAAGCGAATACTGAATCGTTTAGTTTTGCCATTTATGGCTGTTCTTTAAAAATTTGAGTAAGCAAAGTGTCAAATGTTTCTTTGAGAGGACATTTGACAATGTAATAAGGGTAAAGATTGAATCATCAATCAGTAATATCAAACGAGTTTTACAAAGTTCTTAACAAGTACTTACAGTTTGGATTACGGCAAACATGTCAGAAGTAGAAGTAAAACCTGTAACAGGTGCTAGCAATGGTGCTCGTTATAGGATCAAGTGAATAAGTGCACATGATGGATGCCTTGGCGATTACAGGCGACGAAAGACGTTATAACCTGCGATAAGCCCCGGGGAGCTGGTAAATAAGCTTTGATCCGGGGATTTCTGAATGGGGAAACCCACCACTTTTGTGGTATCCATACCTGAATACATAGGGTATGAGAAGCGAACCTTGTGAACTGAAACATCTAAGTAGCAAGAGGAAAAGACATCAACCGAGATTCCCAAAGTAGTGGCGAGCGAAATGGGAAGAGCCTTCTAGTGATAGCTCAGTAATTAACAGAATGGAATGGAAAGTCCAACAATAAAGGGTGATAGTCCCGTATGTGAAAATTATTGAGTGGTACTAGGCTAGAGACAAGTAGGGCGGGACACGAGAAATCCTGTCTGAATATGGGGGGACCATCCTCCAAGGCTAAATACTCGTAATCGACCGATAGTGAACAAGTACCGTGAGGGAAAGGCGAAAAGAACCCCGGGAGGGGAGTGAAATAGATCCTGAAATTGTGTGCATACAAACAGTAGGAGCCTCGTAAGGGGTGACTGCGTACCTTTTGTATAATGGGTCAGCGACTTACATTCAGTAGCAAGCTTAACCGAATAGGGAAGGCGTAGCGAAAGCGAGTCCGAATAGGGCGCTAGTTGCTGGGTGTAGACCCGAAACCAGTTGATCTATCCATGGCCAGGTTGAAGGTGCGGTAACACGTACTGGAGGACCGAACCCACTAACGTTGAAAAGTTAGGGGATGAGCTGTGGATAGGGGTGAAAGGCTAAACAAAACTGGAAATAGCTGGTTCTCTCCGAAAACTATTTAGGTAGTGCCTCGTGTATCACTGTAGGGGGTAGAGCACTGTCATGGTAGTGGGGTCCATTGCGGATTACTGCGCCATAGCAAACTCCGAATACCTACAAGTGCAAGCACGGGAGACAGACATCGGGTGCTAACGTCCGGTGTCAAGAGGGAAACAACCCAGACCGCCAGCTAAGGTCCCTAATATATGCTAAGTGGGAAACGAAGTGGGAAGGCTAAAACAGTCAGGAGGTTGGCTTAGAAGCAGCCATCCTTTAAAGAAAGCGTAATAGCTCACTGATCGAGTCGTCCTGCGCGGAAGATGTAACGGGGCTAAGCATATAACCGAAGCTGCGGATCACAGCAATGTGATGGTAGGAGAGCGTTCTGTAAGCCTGTGAAGGTGTCTTGTAAAGGATGCTGGAGGTATCAGAAGTGCGAATGCTGACATGAGTAGCGATAAAGGGGGTGAAAAGCCCCCTCGCCGTAAGCCCAAGGTTTCCTGTTCAACGTTCATCGGAACAGGGTGAGTCGGCCCCTAAGGCGAGGCAGAGATGCGTAGCTGATGGGAACAAGGTTAATATTCCTTGACCATTGTTAGATGCGATGGGGGGACGGATCGCGGAAAGTTGTCCGGGTGTTGGATGTCCCGGTTCTTGCGTTGGAGATGGCTATTAGGTAAATCCGGTAGCGTAATTCAAGGGCGTGAGACGAGCGAATTTATTCGCGAAGCAATTGGAAGTGGTTCCAAGAAAAGCCTCTAAGCTTCAGTCTAACAAGACCGTACCGCAAACCGACACAGGTGGGCGAGATGAGTATTCTAAGGCGCTTGAGAGAACTCAGGAGAAGGAACTCGGCAAATTTGCACCGTAACTTCGGGATAAGGTGCGCCCTTGTAGTTTGACCGTGAACAACGGAAGGACGAAAGGGTTGCAATAAAAAGGTGGCTGCGACTGTTTAATAAAAACACAGCACTCTGCAAACACGAAAGTGGACGTATAGGGTGTGACGCCTGCCCGGTGCTGGAAGATTAAATGATGGGGTGCAAGCTCTTGATTGAAGTCCCAGTAAACGGCGGCCGTAACTATAACGGTCCTAAGGTAGCGAAATTCCTTGTCGGGTAAGTTCCGACCTGCACGAATGGCGTAACGATGGCCACACTGTCTCCTCCTGAGACTCAGCGAAGTTGAAATGTTTGTGATGATGCAATCTACCCGTGGCTAGACGGAAAGACCCCATGAACCTTTACTGTAGCTTTGCATTGGACTTTGAATCGGTCTGTGTAGGATAGGTGGGAGGCGTTGAAAGCGGAATGCTAGTTTCGCTGGAGCCAACCTTGAAATACCACCCTGATTTATTTGAGGTTCTAACCTTGGCCCGTTATCCGGGTCGGGAACAGTGCATGGTAGGCAGTTTGACTGGGGCGGTCTCCTCCCAAAGTGTAACGGAGGAGTACGAAGGTACGCTTGGTACGGTCGGACATCGTACCTAAAGTGCAATGGCAAAAGCGTGCTTAACTGCGAGACCGACAAGTCGAGCAGGTGCGAAAGCAGGTCATAGTGATCCGGTGGTTCTGTATGGAAGGGCCATCGCTCAACGGATAAAAGGTACTCTGGGGATAACAGGCTGATACCGCCCAAGAGTTCATATCGACGGCGGTGTTTGGCACCTCGATGTCGGCTCATCTCATCCTGGGGCTGTAGCCGGTCCCAAGGGTATGGCTGTTCGCCATTTAAAGAGGTACGTGAGCTGGGTTTAAAACGTCGTGAGACAGTTTGGTCCCTATCTGCCATGGGCGTTGGAGATTTGACGGGGGCTGCTCCTAGTACGAGAGGACCGGAGTGGACATTCCGCTGGTGTACCTGTTGTTTCGCCAGAAGCATCGCAGGGTAGCTATGAATGGAAGAGATAACCGCTGAAAGCATCTAAGCGGGAAACTTGCCTGAAGATGAGATCTCCCGTAGGTTTAACCTACATAAAGGGTCGTTGAAGACCACAACGTTGATAGGTCGGGTGTGGAAGTGCAGTAATGCATTAAGCTAACCGATACTAATTGCCCGTTAGGCTTGATCCTATAACCAGCACTATTGTGTTGGATGTTTGCCAGATTTAATCTGCATCCTTATTACATGCTTACTCAAATAGAGTTGTTGATTTATCAGCAACTCAACCCTCTACGCCCGGTGACCATAGCGAATTGGAACCACTCCTTCCCATCCCGAACAGGACAGTGAAACGATTCTACGCCGATGATAGTGCGGATTACCCGTGTGAAAGTAGGTAACTGCCGGGCACCAATGCGACGCCCAGACCCATTTAGGTCTGGGCGTTTTTACTTGTGCAAAGCGTTAGAGAGATTGACAGATACTCCGTTTGGAGTCAGAATATTGGGTTCGCGGAGGGGTGTCCGAGCGGCTAAAGGAGGCAGACTGTAAATCTGTTGGCTATGCCTACGTAGGTTCGAATCCTACCCCCTCCACCAGATGTGCGGGATTAGTTTAATGGTAAAACAGCAGATTTCCAATCTTCGGTCAAGAGTTCGATTCTCTTATCCCGCTCCAGATTTGTTGTATTAGATTTCGCCCATGTGGCTCAGTGGTAGAGCACTCCCTTGGTAAGGGAGAGGTCGGCAGTTCGATCCTGCCCATGGGCACCATGTTTGATTTTATTAATTGTGTATTTGGTGTTTGGTTTAAGAGTTAACTAAAGGCAGAACAAAAATGGCAAAAGAAAAATTCGAGCGGACAAAACCGCACGTAAACGTAGGCACTATCGGTCACGTTGACCACGGTAAAACGACTTTGACAGCAGCAATTGCAACCGTGCTCTCAAAAGCATTCGGTGGCGAAGCAAAAGCATATGATCAGATCGATGCTGCTCCAGAAGAAAAAGCCCGTGGTATTACGATTAATACTGCGCACGTTGAGTATGAGACAGCTAATCGTCACTACGCTCACGTCGATTGCCCAGGACATGCTGACTACGTTAAGAACATGATTACAGGCGCTGCTCAGATGGACGGCGCCATTTTAGTTTGCTCTGCAGCTGATGGCCCAATGCCACAAACGCGTGAGCACATCCTTTTGGCACGCCAAGTCGGTGTTCCTTACATCGTGGTGTTCTTAAACAAGTGCGATATGGTTGATGATGCTGAATTGCTCGAGTTAGTTGAAATGGAAGTGCGTGAACTTCTGTCTAAATATGACTTCCCAGGCGATGACACACCGATCATCCAAGGTTCTGCTAAGTTAGCCTTAGAAGGCGACGAAGGCCCATTGGGTAAAGAAGCCATCATGAAATTGGCTGAAGCCCTTGATACTTACATCCCAACACCAGAGCGTGCCATTGACGGCGCCTTCTTGATGCCAGTAGAAGACGTGTTCTCCATCTCTGGTCGCGGTACTGTAGTGACTGGTCGTATTGAGCGCGGTATCGTTAAAGTTGGCGAAGAGATTGAAATCGTTGGCATCAAACCAACTCTCAAAACTACTTGTACTGGTGTTGAAATGTTCCGCAAATTGCTCGACCAAGGTCAAGCAGGCGATAACGTGGGTATCTTGTTACGCGGTACAAAACGCGAAGAAGTTGAGCGCGGCCAAGTATTGGCTAAGCCAGGTTCAATCACCCCACATACTCACTTTACAGCCGAGGTTTACATCTTGGGTAAAGATGAAGGTGGCCGTCATACACCATTCTTTAACAACTATCGTCCACAGTTTTACTTCCGCACTACGGACGTAACTGGTTCTATTGAGTTGCCAAAAGACAAAGAAATGGTCATGCCGGGTGATAACGTCACGATTACCGTCAAGCTCATCGCCCCTATCGCGATGGAAGAAGGTTTACGTTTTGCGATCCGTGAAGGTGGCCGTACTGTTGGCGCCGGTGTGGTTGCAAAGATTTTGGCTTAAGTAGTTTTGGTAATGAGTTTTTATAAAGGGGTGTAGCTCAATTGGCAGAGCGTTGGTCTCCAAAACCAAAGGTTGGGGGTTCGATGCCCTCCGCCCCTGCCACGATTTGAACTGAAAGTAATATGTCTCAACAAACTGCAAGTCATTCTGAAGAAAAGAGCAGCTGGGTCTCTGGACTCGCTGCTTTAATCGTCGTTGCTGCGTTAGTGCTTTACTACACGCTCATCGACCAATCTTTATTAGTGCGCTTGGGTGTATTGTTCGGTGGCATTGCAGCTGCGGTTTTGATTGTGGCGATTTCACCCGATGGGCGTCGTTTTATCGCCTATGCAAAAGATTCTTGGTACGAAGTAAAAAAGGTTGTTTGGCCGACTCGTAAAGAGACTACCCAAATGACTCTAGTCGTATTTGGCTTTGTTCTGATCATGTCCTTGTTTTTATGGATTGCAGACAAATTGATTGAATGGCTAGTTTTTTCAGTCCTTTTAGGCTGGAAGTGAGTAAAACATGATTGATTCTGAAGTAGCTGCAAATCCACAAGCTACCGGCAATATGCGCTGGTACGTAATCCACGCTTATTCTGGAATGGAAAAGAGCGTTAAAAAAGGCCTTGAGGAGCGTATTGCACGTTCTGGCATGCCTGAGAAATTTGGCCGTATTTTGGTCCCATCCGAAGAGGTGGTAGAGATCAAATCTGGCACAAAATCAGTCACTGAGCGCCGTTTCTTCCCAGGTTATGTCCTGATTGAGATGGAAATGACCGATGAAAGCTGGCATTTGGTGAAAAATACCCCAAAAGTGACCGGTTTCGTGGGAGGTGTTCGTAACCGTCCAAGCCCGATTTCTACTGCTGAAGTCACCAAAATCATGGATCAGATGCAGGCTGGCGTGGATAAACCGAAGCCCAAGACCCTGTTTGAGGTGGGTGAGATGGTTCGCGTGAAAGAAGGCCCATTTACAGACTTCAACGGAAACGTTGAGGAAGTGAACTATGAGAAGTCAAGATTACGCGTTTCTGTTACAATCTTCGGTCGCGGTACCCCAGTTGAGCTGGAGTTTGGCCAAGTAGAAAAGATGTAAAAACAAGGACTTAGTCCGGTTTTGTAAGTGAAGTAGTTGTTTTAAGTGGTTATTTGGTTTTAGAAATTAACCGAGGAGCGGAGCTAGAAAGCCAAAAACTAGCAAAGCGTTTACTCAACGGCGGTCTTTCCTAATGAGGTTAGGCGCGCTTTAAGGAGCACACATGGCAAAGAAGATTATTGGCTTTATCAAACTGCAGATCCCTGCAGGTAAAGCAAATCCATCACCACCCGTAGGTCCAGCATTGGGTCAACGCGGCCTGAATATTATGGAATTTTGTAAGGCGTTTAATGCTCAAACTCAGAGCATGGAACCTGGCCTGCCAATTCCAGTCGTGATTACAGCATTCGCTGATAAGAGCTTCACATTCATCATGAAGACTCCTCCAGCAACCATCATGATCAAGAAGGCTGCGAAGATCGAAAAAGGATCACCACGTCCTCATACCGACAAGGTAGGAAAAATTACCCGTGCTCAAGCGGAAGAAATCGCTAAAGCAAAAATGCCAGATTTGACAGCAGCCGATATGGACGCAGCTGTTAGAACAATCGCTGGTAGCGCCCGTTCCATGGGCATCACTGTGGAAGGTCTCTAATCATGACTAAATTATCTAAACGCGTAAAAGCAATTCAATCCAAGGTTGATCGCAACAAGTTCTATTCATTGGAAGATGCATTGAGCCTCGTTAAAGAGTGCGCAACTGCTAAGTTCGATGAGTCTATCGACGTTGCTGTTCAGTTGGGTATTGATGCTAAGAAATCTGACCAAGTTGTGCGTGGCGCAGTAGTGCTCCCAGCTGGTACAGGCAAGCACGTTCGTGTTGCTGTTTTTGCACAAGGCGAGAAGGCCGAACAGGCTAAAGCCGCTGGCGCAGAAATCGTTGGCATGGAAGAACTTGCTGAACAAATTAAAGGCGGCAAAATTGATTTTGACGTTTTGATCGCATCACCAGACACAATGAAAATTGTTGGTACCTTGGGTCAAGTATTGGGCCCACGTGGTTTGATGCCAAATCCAAAAGTGGGAACTGTGACTCCTGACGTAGCTACTGCAGTGAAGAATGCAAAAGCGGGTCAAGTGCAATTCCGTGTGGACAAAGCCGGTATCGTGCACGCAAGCATTGGTCGTCGTTCATTCGAGCCAACTGCACTAAAGTCCAATTTGCTTGCATTGCTTGAGGCTTTGAATAAAGCAAAGCCGCCTGCATCTAAGGGAATTTATTTAAAGAAGGTTGCCGTAAGCAGCACCATGGGTGCAGGCGTACGTGTTGACCAAGCATCGTTACAAGCGGCTCAATAAGTAGCTTGTAACAAAAAAGAACTTTGGGTCGGCTCCTGCTCTTTGAGTGAGAGTCGAACATCAAAGACCGTTGGTGAATTAGTTGCTAATACAGAGTTAATTCTTAATCGTTACGAGAGTAATAGCCAACGCAGATGGCGACCCTGAAAAGATTTTCACAAGAGTCTTTGTGAACAAATGATCAGACGCTGGTGTGTAACCCCAACTGGAAACAGTTGGTTTTTATGGAGTTAAACCGTGCCTTTGAATGTACAAGACAAAAAAGCGATTGTTGCTGATGTCGGCGCTCAATTGGCTGGAGCCCAAACTGTCGTGCTCGCTGAATACCGTGGTATTCCAGTAGAGCAGTTGACAAAGCTACGTGCTAGCGCACGTGACCAAGGTGTCTATCTTCGCGTTTTGAAGAACACATTGGCACGTCGTGCTGCACAAGGCACACAGTTTGAGCCTCTTGCTGATTCGATGGTTGGCCCCTTGATTTACGGCATCTCTGCTGATCCGATTGCTTCGGCAAAAGTATTGCAGGGCTTTGCTAAGACTCAAGATTTGCTAGTCATTAAAGCTGGCTTATACAACGGCAAGTTGTTAGATGTTGCGGGTGTAAAAGCCCTCGCAACAATTCCAAGCCGAGACGAGTTGTTATCTCAGTTGTTAGGTGTGATGTTGGCACCTGTTTCTGCGATGGCTCGCGTATTGGGCGCAGTAGCAGCACAAAAGGCAGCTGGAGCACCTGCTCCTGTAGCCGAAGCTCCAGCACCTGTAGCAGAAGCGGCAGCCCCAGCAGCAGTTGTTGCTGAAGCCGCCGCTCCTGAGGCAGTCGCTGAGCCTGCAGCCGCAGCCCCAGAAGCAGGAACAGAAGCAAAAGAAACCCCTGCCGCTGAATAAGCGACAGATTAACTATTTAAGTATTAGGAGCTAAAAATGGCGATTACTAAAGAAGAAATCATTGATGCAGTAGGTAGCATGTCCGTTATGGATTTGAACGATTTGGTTAAAGCGTTCGAGGAGAAGTTTGGTGTTTCAGCCGCAGCGATGGCTGTTGCTGGTCCTGCTGGTGCAGGCGGTGGCGGTGCTGCTGCTGAAGAGCAAACAGAATTCACTGTGAACTTGCTCGAAGCTGGCGCAAACAAGGTTTCAGTAATTAAGGCAGTTCGCGAAATTACTGGTCTTGGCTTAAAAGAAGCTAAGGACTTGGTTGACGGTGCACCAAAGCCAATCAAAGAAGGCGTTGACAAGAAAACTGCTGAAGAAGCTAAGAAGAAGCTTGAAGAAGCTGGCGCTAAAGCAGAACTCAAGTAATACAAACTTCGCTAGCGCTTCTCAAAAAGGAGCGTTAGCTATGTTGGGTTTGACCATTAGTGGTCAAACCCGATTTCATTTCTGATTGAAATCGGGTTTGCCTTCTGATACGACTGCAGAATGCAAGTTTGGTCGGACACTAAATCGAACGGTTTAGTGTTGTCCGCCAGTGATTGGTAGTGGCCAATCGCCAAATCTTTGTACAGTCGCTGAATTCGGAGATGAAATGAACTATAGCTTCACCGAACGCAAGCGAGTCCGTAAAAGCTTTGCTAAGCGAGTAAATAACCACCAGGTTCCGTACCTGATCGCAACGCAGCTGGAATCCTACGCTAAATTTTTACAGGCTGAAAAGCCAGCCATGTCTCGTCTTACAGAGGGACTTCAAGCTGCCTTTACTTCAGCATTCCCAATTGTGTCTAACAACGGCTACGCACGTATGGAATACGTGTCTTACCAGCTATCACAGCCTCCATTTGACGTTAAAGAATGTCAACAGCGTGGTTACACATACCACTCTGCCTTACGCGCAAAAGTTCGCTTGATTATTTATGATCGCGAAGCGCCTACTAAGGTGAAAGAGGTAAAAGAGAGCGAAGTCTACATGGGTGAAATTCCACTCATGACAGAAAACGGCTCTTTTGTAATCAACGGTACTGAGCGTGTGATCGTTTCTCAGTTACACCGTTCTCCAGGCGTGTTCTTTGAGCACGATAAGGGCAAAACCCATAGTTCCGGTAAGTTGCTGTTCTCAGCACGCATCATTCCTTACCGTGGTTCATGGCTCGATTTCGAGTTTGATCCAAAAGATATTCTCTATTTCCGCGTTGACCGTCGTCGTAAGATGCCTGTAACCATTTTGCTCAAAGCAATTGGTTTAAACAACGAACAGATTCTTGCAAACTTCTTCAACTTTGATCATTTTGCATTGACCGCTAATGGCGCTTCAATGGAATTTGTTCCAGAGCGTTTGCGTGGCCAGTTGGCTAACTTTGATGTGCTCGATAAGAATGGCGTTGTTGTCATTCAAAAAGACAAGCGCATCAATGCAAAGCATATTCGCGAACTTGAAGCTGCTAAGACAAAAACGATTGCTGTACCAGATGACTATTTAGTTGGTCGCGTAGTTGCACGTAATATCGTTGATCCAGATTCTGGTGAAATCTTGGCGTACGCTAATGATGAAATCACTGAAGAGTTATTGGCTACATTGCGCGATGCTGGCATCAAGCAATTGGAAACCATTTACACCAATGATTTAGATTCTGGTGCGTATATTTCTCAGACACTGCGTACCGATGAAATTGCTGATCAAACAGCAGCACGTATTGCCATCTACCGCATGATGCGCCCTGGTGAGCCTCCAACAGAAGATGCTGTTGAAGCCTTGTTCCAGCGCTTGTTCTATAGCGAAGATACTTACGACTTATCGCGTGTTGGCCGTATGAAGGTCAATAGCCGTTTGAACCGCCCAGAAATGGAAGGTCCAATGGTTCTGTCGAATGAAGATATTCTCGACACGATTAAGTCCCTCGTAGATTTGCGTAACGGCAAAGGCGAAGTAGACGATATCGATCACTTAGGTAATCGTCGTGTACGTTGCGTTGGTGAATTGGCAGAAAACCAATTCCGTGCTGGTTTGTCACGTGTTGAGCGTGCGGTTAAAGAACGTCTCGGCCAAGCCGAAACAGAAAATCTCATGCCGCATGACTTGATTAATAGCAAGCCAATTTCTTCTGCGATTCGTGAGTTCTTCGGTTCTTCACAGTTATCCCAGTTTATGGATCAAACCAACCCACTTTCAGAGATCACGCACAAGCGTCGTATTTCTGCATTGGGACCTGGTGGTTTGACACGCGAGCGCGCAGGTTTCGAAGTGCGCGACGTGCATCCAACTCACTACGGACGTGTTTGCCCAATTGAAACTCCAGAAGGACCAAACATTGGTCTGATCAACTCACTCGCGCTATTTGCACGTTTGAATGAGCATGGTTTTTTAGAGACTCCGTACCGTAAGGTTTCCAATAGCAAGGTAAGCGATGAAGTGGTGTACCTCTCTGCGATTGAAGAAGCGAAGTATGTGATTGCTCAGGCCAATGCCACGATCGACAAAAACGGCAAGTTAGCTGACGAATTGGTTTCTGCTCGTCAAGCTGGTGAGACTATGATGGTTAGCCCAGAGCGTATCGATTTCATCGACGTTGCTCCTAGCCAGATCGTTTCTGCTGCAGCCTCACTCGTTCCCTTCTTAGAGCACGATGATGCGAACCGTGCGTTGATGGGTGCGAACATGCAGCGTCAAGCAGTTCCTTGCTTGCGTCCAGATAAGCCATTGGTTGGTACAGGTTTAGAGCGTATTGTTGCAGTTGACTCCGGCACTGTTGTACTGGCCAACCGCGGCGGTATCGTGGATTACGTTGATGCAAACCGTGTGGTGATTCGTGTAAACGACGATGAAACTGCAGCTGGTGAAGTAGGTGTGGATATTTATAACCTCATCAAGTACACCCGTTCAAACCAAAATACCAACATCAATCAACGTCCAATCGTAAAAGTTGGCGATCGTGTAGCCCGTGGCGACGTCGTTGCTGACGGTGCATCTACCGATTTAGGTGAATTGGCTTTGGGTCAAAACATGACTGTGGCATTTATGCCATGGAACGGTTACAACTTCGAAGACTCAATCTTGATCTCTGAGAAGGTTGTTGCTGATGACCGCTACACCTCTATTCATATTGAAGAGTTGTCAGTAGTTGCACGTGACACCAAGCTTGGTTCAGAAGAAATTACACGCGATATATCCAATTTGGCTGAGTCACAACTCTCTCGTTTGGATGAGAGCGGTATTGTGTACATCGGTGCTGAAGTTGAAGCTGGTGACGTATTGGTTGGTAAGGTAACTCCAAAGGGCGAGACAACTCTCACTCCTGAAGAAAAGTTACTGCGTGCGATCTTCGGTGAAAAAGCATCTGACGTGAAAGATACTTCTTTGCGCGTTCCTTCAGGAATGATTGGTACCGTTATCGATGTTCAAGTCTTCACCCGTGAAGGTATTGAGCGCGATGCCCGTGCCCAGTCCATCATTCAAGAAGAACTCCAACGCTATCGTTTGGACTTAAACGACCAGTTACGTATTGTTGAAGGCGATGCCTTCATGCGTTTAGAAAAGCTGTTGGTTGGCAAAGTTGCTAATGGCGGCCCTAAGAAATTAGCTAAAGGCACCAAGATCGACAAGGATTACCTTGCTGATTTGGACAAATACCATTGGTTTGATGTTCGTCCGGCGGATGATGATGTTGCCTCTCAAGTTGAGGCAATTAAATCTTCCATCGAAGCGAAGCGTAAACAGTTTGATGAAGCTTTTGAAGAGAAGCGTACCAAGCTTACCCAGGGCGATGATTTACAGCCTGGTGTAACCAAGATGGTTAAGGTGTACTTGGCAGTGAAACGCCGCTTACAGCCTGGTGACAAGATGGCCGGTCGTCATGGTAACAAGGGTGTGGTTTCTAAAATCGCTCCAGCAGAAGACATGCCATTTATGGCTGACGGACGCCCCGTAGACATCGTCTTGAACCCATTGGGTGTTCCTTCCCGTATGAACGTTGGTCAGATCTTGGAAACCCACTTAGGTTGGGCAGCTCAAGGTATTGGTAAGCGTATCGACGAGATGGTTCGTGAGCACGCTAAGCAAACTGAATTACGCAAGTTCTTCAAGCAGCTTTATAACGAAACCGGTCGTATTGAAGACATCGACAATTTCACTGATGAGCAGATCACTGTTTTGGCAGAGAATCTCCGCCAAGGCTTGCCATTTGCAACACCAGTGTTTGACGGCGCCACTGAAACAGAAATCGGACGTATGCTCGAGTTGGCTTATCCAGAAGAGGTTGCTAAATCTTTGAAGATGACGCCTTCACGTCAGCAAATGATTTTGTGCGACGGCCGCACTGGCGATCAGTTTGAGCGTCCAGTGACTGTTGGTGTCATGCATGTCTTGAAACTACACCATTTGGTCGACGACAAGATGCACGCACGTTCAACCGGACCTTACTCATTAGTAACGCAACAGCCATTGGGCGGTAAAGCCCAGTTTGGTGGTCAGCGCTTTGGTGAGATGGAAGTTTGGGCCCTCGAAGCATACGGTGCTTCATATGTCTTGCAGGAAATGCTGACAGTGAAGTCCGATGACGTCGCAGGCCGTACCAAGGTTTACGAAAACATCGTCAAGGGCGAGCACACGATTGATGCTGGCATGCCCGAATCCTTCAACGTACTGGTAAAAGAAATCCGTTCGTTGGGTATTGACATTGACATGGAGCGCAACTGATATGAAAGCATTGCTCGATTTATTTAAGCAAACGCAGGGCGAAGAGCAGTTTGATGTCATCAAAATTGGTCTTGCATCTCCTGAGAAAATTCGCTCATGGTCTTTTGGTGAAGTACGCAAACCAGAAACCATCAACTACCGGACTTTTAAGCCCGAGCGCGATGGTTTGTTCTGCGCCAAGATTTTTGGACCGACTAAAGACTACGAGTGCTTATGCGGTAAGTACAAGCGCTTAAAGTTCCGTGGCGTTATCTGCGAGAAGTGCGGTGTTGAAGTAACCCTCGCTAAGGTACGTCGTGAGCGCATGGGCCACATTGAGTTGGCAGCCCCTGTAGCACACATTTGGTTCTTGAAGTCTTTGCCATCCCGTTTGGGCATGGTTCTCGATATGACCTTGCGTGATATCGAGCGCGTTCTTTACTTTGAAGCATATGTAGTAGTTGATCCTGGTATGACTCCTGAAGGCGCAATGAAGCGTGGTCAGATCATGTCTGAAGATGAATACATTGCGAAAACTGAAGAGTATGGTGACGGTGCATTTACCGCCATCATGGGCGCTGAAGGTATTCGCGATCTCTTGCGTTCGATTGATATCGATCGTGAAGTAGAGACCATTCGCGCTGACTTAAAAGCTACTGGTAGCGATGCCAAGATCAAGAAATACGCTAAGCGCTTAAAAGTGCTTGAGGCGTTCCAGACTTCAGGTATCAAGCCTGACTGGATGATCATGGAAGTATTGCCAGTATTGCCACCTGAATTGCGCCCATTGGTGCCATTGGATGGCGGTCGCTTTGCTACTTCCGATTTGAACGACCTCTATCGTCGTGTGATCAACCGTAACAACCGTTTGAAGCGTTTGTTAGAGTTGCGCGCACCAGAGATCATCGTTCGTAACGAAAAACGCATGTTGCAAGAAGCGGTTGACTCATTGCTCGACAATGGTCGTCGCGGTAAGGCTATGACTGGCGCTAACAAGCGTCCTCTCAAGTCCTTGGCTGAGATGATTAAAGGTAAGAGCGGTCGTTTCCGTCAAAACTTGTTGGGTAAACGCGTTGACTACTCTGGTCGTTCAGTCATCGTAGTTGGCCCTACATTGAAATTGCATCAGTGCGGCTTACCAAAATTGATGGCCTTGGAATTGTTCAAGCCATTCATTTTCAACAAGCTTGAGACCTTAGGAATTGCAACCACTATTAAGGCTGCGAAGAAAGAAGTTGAAAGTCAGACTCCAATCGTTTGGGACATTCTCGAAGAAGTCATTCGTGAACATCCAATCATGTTGAATCGTGCGCCTACATTGCACCGTCTCGGTATTCAGGCTTTCGAGCCAATGCTGATTGAAGGTAAAGCAATCCAATTGCACCCATTAGTTTGCGCGGCATTTAACGCGGACTTTGACGGTGACCAAATGGCGGTTCACGTTCCTTTGTCGCTTGAAGCGCAAATGGAAGCACGTACATTGATGTTGGCTTCGAACAACGTATTGTTCCCAGCTAACGGCGAACCATCTATCGTTCCTTCGCAGGACGTGGTGTTGGGTCTGTACTACGCTACCCGTGACAAGATCAACGGTAAGGGCGAAGGCATGGTTTTCGCCAACATTACTGAAGTAGTACGCGCATACGAAGCCGGCCAGGTTGAATTGGCATCTCGTGTTGCTGTGCGTATTACTGAGTTTGAGATTGTGGATAAGAAGGCAGAGGGCGATGCCCGTTTTGCTGAAAAAACCAAGATCTATCAAACTTCAGTTGGCCGTGCAATCTTGTCTGAGATTTTGCCTAAAGGGATGTCCTTCGAGGAAATCAACAAGCCTTTGAAGAAAAAAGAAATCTCACGTTTGATCAACACTTCATTCCGTAAGTGCGGCTTGCGTGAAACTGTGATTTTTGCTGACCGTCTCTTGCAGTCTGGTTTCCGCTTGGCGACCAATGCTGGTATCTCTGTTGCGATCGACGATATGCTGATCCCAACCTCCAAAGAGCGCATCATCACTGAAGCTTCTGCCAAGGTTAAGGAATATGACAAGCAGTTCATGTCAGGTCTCGTAACCAATCAAGAGCGTTATAACAACGTGGTTGATATTTGGGGCGCTGCAGGCGACCAAGTTGGCAAGGCGATGATGGATGAGTTGTCACACGTTGACGTTGTCGACCGTAACGGCAAAACTGTGCGTCAAGAATCCTTTAACTCTATCTATATGATGGCGGATTCTGGTGCGCGTGGATCTGCAGCGCAAATTCGTCAGTTAGCTGGTATGCGTGGTTTGATGGCGAAGCCTGATGGCTCCATTATTGAAACCCCAATTACTGCAAACTTCCGCGAAGGTTTGAACGTATTGCAGTACTTCATTTCAACCCACGGTGCTCGTAAAGGTTTGGCTGATACTGCGTTGAAGACAGCGAACTCTGGTTACTTGACCCGTCGTTTGTGCGACGTTACTCAAGACCTCGTAGTGATCGAGGATGATTGCGGCGCAACTTCTGGCGTTACTATGAAGGCCCTTGTTGAAGGTGGTGAAATTATCGAAGCATTGCGTGACCGTATTTTGGGTCGTGTCTGCATCGGTGACATTGTTCATCCTGATACACAAGAAGTCATCGTTCCTAACGACACCTTGCTCGATGAAGATCATGTTGATCAGATCGTGGCATTGGGCATCGACGAAGTTAAAGTTCGCACAGTATTGTCTTGCTTAACCCGCTTTGGCTTGTGCGCTAAGTGCTACGGACGTGATCTCGGTCGCGGTGGTTTGGTGAACGTTGGTGAAGCAGTTGGTGTGATCGCTGCTCAGTCTATCGGTGAGCCAGGCACACAGTTGACTATGCGTACCTTCCACATTGGTGGTGCAGCGTCACGCGCCTTGGTTGCAAGTAATATTGAAGCCAAATCAAATGGTGCTTTGAAGTTCTCAGGCACGATGCGTGTTGTGAAGAACGCGAAGGGTGAGCAGATCGTGATTTCACGTTCTGGCGAAGCCTTGATCGTTGATGAGAATGGTCGTGAGCGCGAGCGTCATAAAGTACCTTACGGTGCAACTCTCTTGTTAAAAGAAGATGCAGCAGTGAAGGCTGGCGCAAGCTTAGCAACCTGGGATCCGTTAACACGCCCGATTATTTCTGAGTACGCTGGTATCGCTCGCTTCGATAATGTCGAAGAGGGTGTCACTGTTGCTAAGCAGGTTGACGAAGTGACTGGTCTTTCCACTTTGGTGGTGATTGACGGTAAGCGTCGTTCAGCTGCAAGCAAAGGCGTTCGCCCAATGATCAACTTAGTTGATGAGAAGGGTAACGAAGTCATGATCGCCGGTACTGATCACCCAGTAAACATTGGTCTCCAAGTGGGCGCTTTGATTACTGTTAAGGATGGTCAAAAAGTCGAAGTTGGTGAAGTATTGGCGCGTATTCCAATCGAATCACAGAAGACTCGCGACATTACCGGTGGTTTGCCACGCGTTGCAGAATTGTTCGAAGCACGTTCACCAAAAGATGCAGCGGTATTGGCGAAAGTTACTGGAACAGTTTCCTTCGGTAAAGAAACCAAAGGTAAACAGCGTTTGGTCATTACCGATATGGATGGTGAAGCTAATGAATTCTTGATTCCTAAAGAGAAACAAGTTCTCGTTCACGACGGTCAAGTTGTGAACAAGGGCGAGATGATTGTGGAAGGCCCTGCTGATCCGCATGACATCTTGACTCTCAAAGGTATCGAAGAGTTGGCAATCTACATCGTTGACGAAGTTCAAGACGTTTATCGTCTCCAGGGCGTGAAGATCAATGACAAGCACATTGAAGTGATCGTGCGTCAGATGTTGCGTCGTGTTCAGGTAACTGATCCAGGCGATACATCCTTCATTACTGGTGAGCAAGTTGAGCGTTCTAAGTTATATGACGCAAACGATGCTGTGATTGCACAAGGCAAGCACCCAGCTCAGTTCGACAACGTATTGCTTGGTATTACTAAGGCATCCTTGTCGACCGACAGCTTCATTTCAGCGGCTTCTTTCCAAGAAACCACCCGTGTATTGACCGAAGCTGCCATTATGGGCAAGACCGATACACTCCGTGGCCTCAAGGAAAACGTCATTATTGGTCGCCTGATCCCTGCTGGTACCGGCTTGTCTTATCGTCGTGCACGCAAGGTCAGAGAGCAATTCGAGCGCGATCGCGCTCAAATGATTGCCGCCGAAGAGGAAGCATTGGCTAACGCCCCTGTTGAAATCGAGGCTGAAGTCATTGCTCCTGCTGGGGAGGCTGATCCGAGCTAATTTGGTAATTCTGGCCAGAAATGGCCAGTTTTTTCCCTTTAGGTTGACGGAAAAGGCTGGCCAAGCTAGAATGCTGAGTTCTACTGATTCAGAAGAAGGTCTTTTTGACCTAGAAATTCTCTAAGTCATTGATTTTCTTGAAGAAAGCAACAAAGAAGTACTAACCGAGCTATTTTATGCCAACAATTAATCAATTATTACGCAAGCCAAGAACAAGGCTTACCGTTAAAAGCAAGAGCCCTGCGCTGCAAAACAGCCCGCAGCGCCGTGGTGTTTGTACACGTGTGTACACCACTACTCCTAAAAAGCCTAACTCTGCGCTCCGTAAAGTCGCTAAAGTTCGCTTAACCAATGGTTTTGAAGTGATTTCATACATTGGTGGTGAAGGCCATAACCTCCAGGAACACTCAGTTGTGTTGATCCGCGGTGGTCGTGTAAAGGACTTGCCAGGTGTGCGTTATCACATCGTTCGCGGTTCTTTGGACTTGCAAGGCGTTAAAGATCGCAAGCAAGCCCGTTCTAAATACGGTGCTAAGCGTGCTAAGAAAGCTGCTTAATTTTTAAGAATTAAGCATTAGCAGTTTTTGTAGTAAGTCGTTGTTTGTCAGACTCAAAAGACAAGTAAGTGGTTGTTCCGTCTAGGAATTTTTCTTTGATAGTAGGACAACCGGAGCGGGTGATCCAGGTGGGCCACCCCTAACTGAACTGAAGGAGTAGTTATGCCACGTCGTCGTGAAGTTCCCAAACGGGAAATTTTGCCGGATCCAAAATTCGGCAATGTAGAAGTAGCTAAATTCATGAACGTCCTGATGTTGGACGGCAAGAAATCGGTTGCAGAGCGTATCGTTTACGGTGCCTTTGATCACATCGAGAAAAAAGCAAATAAAGAACCACTCGAAATTTTTTCAACAGCCATGGGTAACGTTAAGCCAATGGTTGAGGTAAAGAGTCGTCGTGTTGGCGGTGCTAACTATCAAGTTCCTGTTGAAGTTCGTCCATCACGCCGTTCCGCTTTGGCAATGCGCTGGTTGCGCGAAGCCGCTAAAAAGCGCGGTGAAAAATCCATGGCTCAACGTTTGGCCAACGAATTATTAGAAGCTGCTGAAGGTCGTGGCGGCGCAATGAAGAAGCGTGAAGAAGTTCACCGTATGGCAGAAGCTAATAAAGCTTTCTCACATTTCCGCTTCTAATCCAATAGTTAAGAAAAGGCACCAACAGTGGCACGTAAAACTCCCATCGACAAATACCGCAATATTGGTATTTCTGCGCACATTGACGCAGGTAAGACAACAACTACAGAACGCGTTTTGTTCTACACCGGTGTTAACCACAAAATCGGTGAAGTCCATGATGGTGCAGCTACCATGGACTGGATGGAGCAAGAGCAAGAGCGTGGTATCACGATTACTTCTGCTGCTACCACCACTTTCTGGAAGGGTATGGCAGGAACAATGCCTGAGCACCGTATCAACATTATTGATACTCCAGGGCACGTAGACTTCACGATTGAAGTTGAGCGCTCAATGCGCGTTTTGGATGGTGCCTGCATGGTTTACTGTGCCGTAGGTGGAGTACAGCCACAATCTGAAACTGTTTGGCGTCAAGCAAACAAGTATCAAGTTCCACGCTTGGCATTTGTAAACAAGATGGACCGCACTGGTGCGAACTTCTTCAAGGTCTATGACCAAATGAAGACTCGTCTCAAGGCAAACCCAATCTTGATCCAGATTCCAATCGGCGCAGAAGAAAACTTTAAAGGCGTTGTGGACTTGGTAAAGATGAAGGCCATCTATTGGGATGAGGCTTCACAAGGTACCAAATTCACCTACGAAGAGATCCCTGCTGAATTGCAAGCTTCTGCTGAAGAGTGGCGCGAGAAGATGCTCGAAGCTGCTGCTGAAAGCTCAGAAGAGTTGATGGAAAAGTATCTCGGTGGCGAAGGCTTGACCGAAGAAGAAATTAAAGGCGCATTGCGTCAACGCACTATCGCCAATGAAATCGTTCCAATGTTGTGTGGAACTGCTTTCAAAAACAAAGGTGTTCAGGCGATGTTGGACGCAGTAGTTGAGTTGTTGCCATCCCCATTAGATGTGCCACCAGTTCCTTGCGAATTGGAAGACGGTACACCTGCAACTCGTGAAGCCTCTGATAGCGCCAAGTTTTCTGCATTGGCATTTAAGATCATGACTGACCCATTTGTTGGCCAGCTCATTTTCTTCCGCGTTTACTCAGGCGTCATGAAGTCTGGTGACACGATCTACAACCCAATCAAGGGCAAGAAAGAGCGTGTTGGCCGTTTGTTGCAGATGCATGCAAACCAACGTGAAGAAATTAAAGAAGTGTACGCAGGCGATATTGCTGCAGCAGTTGGTCTAAAAGACGCGACAACTGGCGAAACATTGTGTGATCCAGATAGCATCGTGATTTTGGAGCGCATGGTATTCCCAGAGCCAGTGATCTCACAAGCGGTTGAGCCAAAGACAAAAGCTGACCAAGAAAAAATGGGTCTTGCTTTGAATCGCTTGGCACAAGAAGATCCTTCTTTCCGCGTGAAGACTGATGAAGAGTCAGGCCAAACCATTATTTCTGGTATGGGCGAGCTCCACTTGGAAATTTTGGTTGATCGTATGAAGCGTGAATTCAGCGTTGAAGCAACTGTTGGTAAGCCACAAGTTGCATACCGCGAAACCATTCGTAAGGTTTGCGAAGAGATCGAAGGTAAATTTGTTAAGCAGTCTGGTGGTCGTGGTCAATACGGTCACGTGGTTTTGAAGTTAGAGCCACAAGCCCCAGGCAAAGGTTTTGAATTCGTTGATGCTATTAAGGGCGGTGTAGTTCCACGTGAATACATTCCTGCAGTAGAAAAAGGCATTATCGAGACATTGAACTCCGGTATTTTGGCTGGCTATCCAGTAGTAGATATCAAAGCGACATTGTTCTTTGGTTCATACCACGACGTTGACTCCAACGAAAACGCATTTAAGATGGCAGGCTCAATGGCGTTCAAAGATGGAATGCGTAAAGCATCTCCAGTATTGCTTGAACCAATGATGGCTGTTGAAGTTGAAACACCAGAAGATTTCATGGGTAACGTAATGGGTGACCTCTCATCCCGTCGCGGTATTTTGCAAGGTATGGATGACATTCCAGGCGGCGGCAAGATCGTTCGTGCTGAAGTGCCGTTGGCAGAGATGTTTGGTTACTCAACTGGCTTGCGCTCGTTGACCCAAGGTCGCGCTACCTACACCATGGAATTTAAGCATTATTCCGAAGCACCGAAGAACGTTGCTGAAGCAGTTATGGCTGCTAAAGCGAAGTAATTTATCCACATTCATTTTGAATATTGACTAGCTAAAGAAGGCAGAACAAAAATGGCAAAAGAAAAATTCGAGCGGACAAAACCGCACGTAAACGTAGGCACTATCGGTCACGTTGACCACGGTAAAACGACTTTGACAGCAGCAATTGCAACCGTGCTCTCAAAAGCATTCGGTGGCGAAGCAAAAGCATATGATCAGATCGATGCTGCTCCAGAAGAAAAAGCCCGTGGTATTACGATTAATACTGCGCACGTTGAGTATGAGACAGCTAATCGTCACTACGCTCACGTCGATTGCCCAGGACATGCTGACTACGTTAAGAACATGATTACAGGCGCTGCTCAGATGGACGGCGCCATTTTAGTTTGCTCTGCAGCTGATGGCCCAATGCCACAAACGCGTGAGCACATCCTTTTGGCACGCCAAGTCGGTGTTCCTTACATCGTGGTGTTCTTAAACAAGTGCGATATGGTTGATGATGCTGAATTGCTCGAGTTAGTTGAAATGGAAGTGCGTGAACTTCTGTCTAAATATGACTTCCCAGGCGATGACACACCGATCATCCAAGGTTCTGCTAAGTTAGCCTTAGAAGGCGACGAAGGCCCATTGGGTAAAGAAGCCATCATGAAATTGGCTGAAGCCCTTGATACTTACATCCCAACACCAGAGCGTGCCATTGACGGCGCCTTCTTGATGCCAGTAGAAGACGTGTTCTCCATCTCTGGTCGCGGTACTGTAGTGACTGGTCGTATTGAGCGCGGTATCGTTAAAGTTGGCGAAGAGATTGAAATCGTTGGCATCAAACCAACTCTCAAAACTACTTGTACTGGTGTTGAAATGTTCCGCAAATTGCTCGACCAAGGTCAAGCAGGCGATAACGTGGGTATCTTGTTACGCGGTACAAAACGCGAAGAAGTTGAGCGCGGCCAAGTATTGGCTAAGCCAGGTTCAATCACCCCACATACTCACTTTACAGCCGAGGTTTACATCTTGGGTAAAGATGAAGGTGGCCGTCATACACCATTCTTTAACAACTATCGTCCACAGTTTTACTTCCGCACTACGGACGTAACTGGTTCTATTGAGTTGCCAAAAGACAAAGAAATGGTCATGCCGGGTGATAACGTCACGATTACCGTCAAGCTCATCGCCCCTATCGCGATGGAAGAAGGTTTACGTTTTGCGATCCGTGAAGGTGGCCGTACTGTTGGCGCCGGTGTGGTTGCAAAGATTTTGGCTTAAGGAAGTAGTAGTAAATAATATTTAGCGGTTTGCTAACCGGTGACATCAGTGCTGCTGATGTCACCGTGCTCTTTAGATGTATAACGTGGCAGCACCACACCGCTCTTTGGAATTAATATGCAAAACCAAAAAATTCGTATTCGCCTTAAAGCATTTGATTACCGTTTGATCGACCAGTCTGCAGCTGAAATCGTTGACACAGCTAAGCGTACTGGTGCAGTTGTTAAAGGTCCAGTTCCTTTGCCAACTCGTATTGAGCGTTTTGATATCTTGCGTTCACCACACGTGAACAAGACATCTCGTGATCAATTGGAGATCCGTACCCATCTCCGTTTAATGGATATCGTTGATCCTACAGAGAAAACGGTAGATGCTTTGATGAAATTAGACCTTCCAGCAGGTGTGGACGTCGAAATTAAGTTGCAGTAATTTGTAGTTTCCGGTCTTTTTGCTTGTCAAGATCGGCATTTCAGGATAGAATCTAAGGCTTCGCTGATTTATTTGGGCGATATTTTAGGCTGTATCAGCATTAAAAATGTTGTAAGTTATTGATTTAGAAGTACTTTTACTTGTAAATCACTTAAATTAATTTTGCCGACCAATCGTAGTCGGCGTGGAGCATGAATATGAGCTTAGGCTTAATCGGCCGCAAGGTCGGCATGACCCGTCTATTTACGGACGAAGGGGATTCAATTCCTGTGACCGTAATCGACGTGAGCGACAACAGAATCGCTCAAATCAAGACCCAGGCAACTGATGGCTATGATGCTATCCAGTTGGCACATGGCACACGTAGAGCTACTCGCGTTACCAAAGCAATGGCTGGTCACTTCGCTAAAGCAGGGGTGTTGGCTGGTAATGGTCTCAACGAATTCCAATTAGACGCAGCAAAAATTGCAGAAATGACACCAGGACAAGTAATTCCTGCTGACGCTGCATTTACGGCTGGTCAAAAAGTGGACGTGCAAGGCGTATCGATCGGTAAAGGTTACGCTGGTACCATTAAGCGTTATCACTTTGCTTCTGGTCGCGCATCCCACGGTAACTCACGTTCACATAACGTACCAGGTTCAATCGGTATGGCGCAAGATCCTGGTCGTGTTTTCCCAGGTAAGCGCATGACTGGCCACCTTGGTGACGTTACCCGTACCGTACAAAATTTAGTCATCGCACGCATTGATGCAGAACGTAATCTCATCATGGTTAAAGGCGCTATTCCAGGTGCCCCAGGCGGTAAAGTGATTGTTACTCCAGCGGTGAAGACACCGTTGAAGAAGAAATAAGGAGAGCGAATATGGAACTTAAGCTTCTCCAAGACAACGGTACTTTAGGTGCAGGCGTGCAAGCTTCACCAGAAGTATTCGAACGCGAATATAACGAAGCATTGGTACACCAAGTTGTAGTGGCTTATCAAGCAAATGCACGTAGTGGTAACCGTGCACAAAAAGACCGTGAGCAAGTTAAGCACACCACCAAGAAACCTTGGCGTCAAAAAGGTACTGGTCGTGCACGTGCTGGTATGAGCTCTTCCCCGCTGTGGCGTGGAGGTGGTCGTATATTCCCGAATTCTCCAGAAGAGAATTTCAGCCAAAAAGTAAATAAGAAAATGTACCGCGCTGGTATGAGATCTATCTTGTCTCAGTTAGCTCGCGAAGGTCGTTTGAATGTCGTTGATCAATTTAATCTTGATGCTCCAAAGACTAAAGTTTTGGCTGACAAAGTTAAGGCAATGGGCTTGGATTCAGTCTTGATTATTGTTGATCAGGTTAGCGAGAATTTGTACTTGGCATCACGTAACTTGCATAAAGTTGCCGTGGTTGAGCCACAGCACGCTGATCCATTAGCTTTGGTTCAATACAAAAAAGTATTGGTCAGCAAAGCAGCGATCGCAAAAATTGAGGAGTTGCTGAAATGAGCCAAGTCCGTAAAAACGATCACAACCTGATGAAGGTTCTGCTTGGTCCTGTTATCTCTGAGAAAGCCACTATGGTTGCAGAGAAAAACGAACAAGTAGTTTTCCAAGTAGCTCGCGATGCAAACAAGAGCGATGTAAAACAAGCAGTTGAATTGCTCTTCAAAGTGCAAGTTGACTCAGTTCAAATCGTGAATCAAAAGGGTAAGCCTAAGCGCTATGGCCGTTTTGAAGGTCGTCGTGACCACACCAAGAAGGCCTATGTGAATTTGAAGCCAGGTCAAGAAATTAACTTTGAAGCGGAGGCGAATTAATCATGCCTTTGATGAAGACAAAACCGACCTCACCAGGTCGTCGTTCAATGGTCAAGGTGGTCAATCCTGACCTGCATAAAGGTAAGCCTTTTGCAGCGTTGGTAGAGCCACAATTCCAAAAAGCGGGTCGTAACAATAATGGTCATATCACTACCCGTCATAAAGGTGGTGGTCATAAGCATCACTATCGTGTTGTTGATTTCAAACGCAACGACAAAGATGGCATTCCAGCAAAAGTTGAACGCTTGGAATACGATCCAAACCGCAGTGCAAATATTGCATTGATCGTGTTTGCTGATGGTGAGCGTCGCTATATTCCTGCTGCTAAAGGCATGACTGTTGGTCAAGCAATCATGAATGGTTCTGAGGCACCAATCAAATCTGGTAATAATTTGCCAATTCGCAACATTCCAGTTGGTAGCACTATTCACTGCGTTGAAATCCTCCCAGGCAAAGGTGCTCAAGTAGCGCGCTCTGCTGGTGGTTCAGCAGTATTGCTGGCTCGTGAAGGCGTATACGCTCAAGTGCGTTTGCGCTCCGGTGAAGTTCGCCGTGTTCTGATTGAGTGCCGTGCCACTATTGGTGAAGTTGGTAACGAAGAGCACAGCTTGCGTCAAATTGGTAAAGCAGGTGCAAATCGCTGGCGTGGTATTCGCCCAACCGTTCGCGGTGTGGCAATGAACCCAGTTGATCACCCACACGGTGGTGGCGAAGGTAGAACTGGCGAAGGCCGTGTACCTGTATCTCCATGGGGCACCCCAACCAAAGGTTATCGCACACGTCGCAATAAGCGCACAACTTCGATGATCGTTCAACGTCGTCAAAAACGTTAAGCGATAAGGATAAATAGATATGACACGTTCAGCTAAAAAAGGCCCATTCTGCGACGCCAGCTTAGTAAAAAAAGTTGAAGTTGCACAAGCCAACAAAGACAAAAAGCCGATCAAAACTTGGTCACGCCGTTCAACAATTCTTCCAGACTTTATTGGTCTGACAATTGCTGTTCATAACGGTCGTCAACACGTTCCGGTTTATGTATCAGAAAACATGGTGGGTCATAAGTTAGGCGAATTTGCCTTGACCCGTACTTTCAAAGGTCACGCTGCTGACAAGAAAGTTGTGAAGAAGTAAGGGGATGATGATGGAAGTTAAAGCTATTCACAAGGGCGCCCGCATTTCTGCGCAAAAGACACGTTTGGTCGCAGACCAAATTCGTGGTTTGCCAATTGCACGCGCATTGAACATTTTGAATTTCAGCCCCAAAAAAGCTGCCTTCATTGTGAAAAAAGTAGTTGAATCAGCGATTGCAAATGCTGAACACAATAAAGGTGCCGACATTGATGAGCTTAAGGTATCAGCGGTAATCATTGATAAAGGAACTTCCTTAAAGCGCTTCACTGCACGTGCTAAGGGACGTGGCAATCAAATCGAAAAACAAACTTGTCACATTAGCGTGACCTTGAGTAACTAAGGAAAGATATGGGCCAAAAGATTAATCCCACCGGATTCCGACTCGCGGTAACGAAGAATTGGACATCACGTTGGTATGCAAATAACACTGACTTCGCAAAGATGCTGAAAGAGGACGTAGATGTCCGTAGCTATTTGAAGAAGAAGTTGAAGAATGCATCCGTTAGTAAAGTGGTAATCGAGCGTCCTGCTAAGAACGCCCGCATTACTATCTATAGCTCACGTCCAGGTGTTGTGATTGGTAAAAAAGGCGAAGATATTGAAGTTCTCCGTCGTGAATTACAAAAACGTATGGGTGTTCCAGTTCACGTGAACATTGAAGAAATTCGTAAGCCTGAAGTAGATGCACAATTAATTGCTGACTCTATTACTCAGCAGTTAGAAAAACGCATCATGTTCCGTCGTGCTATGAAGCGTGCAATGCAAAGCGCAATGCGTCTTGGCGCACAAGGTATCAAGATTATGTCATCTGGTCGTTTGAACGGTGCAGAAATTGCTCGTCGCGAATGGTACCGTGAAGGTCGTGTTCCACTTCATACATTGAAGGCTGATATTGATTACGCAACATCAGAAGCTGAAACAACCTACGGCATCATCGGTGTAAAAGTTTGGGTATACAAAGGCGATACATTGGGTCGCGGTGCAGAAGCTCAAGTGGCTGCTCCATCTGCTGAACCAGCTGCCGAAGAAAAGAAAACTCGTCGTGCTCCAAGCAAAACAGCTGCTCGTAAACCAGCTGCAGGTGCTGACAAGCCATTAGTTGCTGCTAAACCAGCAGTAAAGCGTGTGCGTAAGGTTGAAGCACCTGCCGCAGATACGCAGAAGTCAGGAGAGTAAGCATGCTACAACCAAAGCGTCGTAAGTATCGTAAGGAACAAAAAGGCCGTAACACTGGCGTGGCAACACGCGGTAGTTCTGTAGCCTTTGGTGACTTTGGCTTGAAGGCCGTTGGCCGTGGCCGTCTGACTGCTCGTCAAATCGAGTCAGCACGTCGCGCAATGACCCGCCACATTAAACGTGGTGGTCGTATCTGGATTCGTATTTTCCCAGATAAGCCAATTTCACAAAAACCTGCTGAAGTACGTATGGGTAACGGTAAAGGTAATCCAGAGTACTACGTAGCTGAAATTCAACCAGGCAAAGTGCTTTACGAAATGGATGGTGTGGATGAGACTTTGGCGCGCGAAGCTTTCAAGCTTGCTGCCGCTAAGTTGCCTTTGCAGACGACTTTCGTGATTCGCCACTTAGGTTGATCGGGATAGAGATTATGAAAAATAAAGAATTAGCAACCAAAGATCTGACTGGCTTGAACGCAGAATTGACAGAGCTCTTAAAGACTAACTTTAAGCTCCGTATGCAAAAAGGCACTCAGCAACTCACCAATACCAGCCAATTGGGTAAAACGAAGCGCGACATTGCTCGTGTGAAGACTTTTATTGCCCAAAAGACTGCGCAGAAATAAGGAAAAAGGGATATGACTGAATTATCTAAACCCTTACGCCGCACCCTCGTGGGCCGCGTTGTTAGCGACAAAATGCAAAAAACTGTGACCGTGTTGGTTGAGCGTCAAGTAAAGCATCCCGTGATTGGTAAGTATGTTGGCCAGTCCAAAAAGTACCACGCTCATGACGAAACTAGCACCTACAAGATGGGTGATACGGTTGAAATTGCTGAATCTAAGCCAATTTCACGCACCAAATCTTGGGTTGTAACCCGTTTGGTTGAGGCTTCAAAGGGTATTTAAGGTATTTTTAAGGGATTTTGGCGAAGTTTCTTACCAAATCCCTGTTTTACGTAGTAGAATAGAAGGCTTCTCTGGTTTTATTGGAGAAGCAGTGTTTTTCATTAATTCCGGGTTTTAATTTTCGTTAAAGCCCATAGACGGAACCAAGACTGTTTGCCTTTGGCCAATAAGTTGGGGATTAGAAATGATACAAACCGAAAGTAGATTGCAGGTCGCCGATAACACTGGCGCCAGTGAAGTTTTGTGCATCAAGGTATTGGGCGGCTCTAAGCGTCGTTACGCCAGTATTGGTGATGTCATTAAGGTGACTGTTAAGTCAGCCGCTCCACGTGGCCGTGTAAAAAAAGGTGATATTTATAACGCTGTTGTAGTGAGAACAGCTAAGGGTGTTCGCCGTCCAGACGGTTCATTGATTAAGTTCGATGCAAACGCTGCGGTATTGCTCAACGCTAAGTTAGAGCCAATTGGCACACGTATCTTTGGACCAGTTACACGCGAATTGCGTACTGAAAAGTTCATGAAGATCGTTTCTCTCGCCCCCGAAGTGATTTAAGAGGCTGATATGAAAAAGATTCGTAAAGGTGATTCCGTAGTTCTGTTGACTGGCCGTGATAAAGGCAAGCAAGGAACTGTTACAGCCATTCTCGATGAGAAGTTAGTCATCGAAGGCGTGAATATTTATAAAAAGAGCGTTAAGCCAAACCCAGCTGCTGGTGTAACCGGCGGCATGATTGACAAGACTATGCCTGTTCACATTTCTAATGTGGCTTTGGTTGACGGTAACGGCAAACCATCACGTGTTGGTATCAAACTCGTTGACGGTAAAAAACAGCGTTTCCTCAAAACCACTGGCGCGACATTAAGCGCATAAGGGGCACGGAGAAATTATGAGCACACGTTTTCAAGAACACTATCAACAAAAAGTTGTTGCTGATTTGATTACCAAGTTTGGTTACAAGTCTGTAATGGAAGTTCCACGTATCACCAAAGTGACCCTGAATATGGGCTTGGGCGATGCAGTGAACGACAAGAAAATTATCGAAAATGCAGTTGGCGATTTAACTAAAGTTGCAGGCCAAAAGCCAGTGGTAACTAAAGCTAAAAAAGCGATTGCTGGTTTCAAAATTCGTCAAGGCTACCCAATTGGTGCCATGGTGACATTGCGTGGTCAACGCATGTACGAATTCTTGGATCGTTTCGTGACTGTTGCATTACCACGCGTACGTGACTTCCGCGGCATCTCCGGCAAAGCATTTGATGGTCGTGGCAACTACAACATCGGCGTTAAAGAACAAATCATTTTCCCTGAAATCGAATACGACAAGATTGATGCTCTGCGTGGTCTCAATATCAGTATTACGACGACTGCTAAAACCGACGAAGAAGCAAAAGCTTTGTTGGCAGCATTCAAATTCCCTTTCCGCAATTAAGAGGCTAACGTGGCAAAACTATCCCTGATTGAGCGCGAGAATAAGCGCGCAAAAACTGTAGAGAAGTACGCTGTTAAGCGTGCTGAACTCAAAGCGATCATTGCTGATCAATCGCGCAGCGATGAAGAGCGCTATGAAGCTCGCTTGAAGCTACAGGCACTTCCACGTAACGCAAGCCCGATTCGTCAAAGAAATCGTTGTTCATTAACCGGTCGCCCACGCGGCACATTCCGTAAGTTCGGTTTGGCTCGTAGCAAGATTCGTGAAATCGCCTTCCGTGGCGAAATCCCCGGTTTAACCAAGGCCAGCTGGTAAGCGGCGAAAGAATTAGGAGAACTCATGAGTATCAGCGATCCAATCGCCGACATGTTGACCCGGATCCGCAATGCGCAAGCAGTGCAGAAGCCTTTGGTCGCAATGCCGTCGTCAAAAGTTAAAGTAGCTATTGCAAAAGTTTTGCAAGATGAAGGCTATATCGAAAGTTTCGAAATCAAAGGTGAAGCAGCTAAACCAGTGCTCCACATTGATCTCAAATACTATGCAGGCCGTCCTGTTATCGAGCGTATTGACCGTGTATCTACACCAAGTCTACGTATCTATAAAGGACGTCATGACATTCCAGAAGTAATGAATGGCTTGGGCATTGCAATTATTTCAACCCCTCAAGGCGTAATGACAGACCGTAAAGCACGTGCAACAGGCGTGGGCGGCGAAGTTATTTGCTACGTAGCTTAAGGAGCGAAATATGTCCCGCGTAGGTAAATCACCAATTACAGTTCCTAAGGGCGCTGAAATCAGCATCAACGGTGCAAACATTACTGTTAAAGGTCCTTTGGGCACATTGACACACAACTTGCATCCTGCTGTTGGTTTGAAACAAGCAGATGGCGTATTGACAGTAGTTGTCAACAACGACTCACCAGAAGCTGGTGCACAGTCAGGTACGGCACGTGCTTTGGTCAATAACATGGTTGTTGGCGTTACTGCTGGCTTTGAGCGCAAGCTCAGCTTGGTAGGCGTTGGTTACCGTGCCCAAGCCCAAGGCGAAACATTGAAGTTGCAGTTGGGTTTTTCACACGACATTATTTACAACCTGCCAAAGGGTGTAAAAGCTGAGACTCCATCGCAAACTGAAATCATTATTAAAGGCTCCAACAAGCAGCAAGTTGGCCAGGTCGCAGCGGAAGTTCGTGCATACCGTTCACCAGAGCCATACAAAGGCAAAGGTGTTCGCTACGTGGATGAGGTTGTGCATCTGAAAGAAACTAAGAAGAAGTAAGCGAGATTAGAAAATGAATAAAGACGAATCCAGACAAAGACGTGCTCGGCAGACTCGTATTCGCATTGCCGAAGCAATGGCAAATCGCTTAACAGTTATCCGTAGCAATACTCATATTTCTGCTCAGGTATATAGCCCATGCGGAACCAAAGTTGTGGCAGCTGCTTCAACAATGGAAAAAGAATTGCGCCAAGCGATCAAAAACGGCGGCAACGCTGATGCAGCGAAACAAATCGGCAAGTTAGTTGCTGAGCGTGCTGTTAAGGCAGGCATTGTTGATGTTGCTTTTGATCGTTCCGGTCATCGTTACCACGGCCGTATTAAGGCCTTAGCTGAAGCTGCGCGTGAAGCCGGCCTGAAGTTCTAATAGGGTTTAGGAAAAAACATGGCAAAAATGCAAACTAAGATGCAAAACGAAGAGCGTGATGATGGTCTTCGCGAGAAGATGATCGCTGTTAATCGTGTAACTAAAGTGGTTAAGGGCGGTCGTATTCTTGGCTTTGCCGCACTCACTGTAGTTGGCGATGGCGATGGCCGCATCGGCATGGGTAAAGGCAAATCAAAAGAAGTTCCAGTGGCTGTTCAAAAAGCAATGGATGAAGCTCGTCGCAAGATGATCAAAGTTTCCTTACGTAAAGGTACTTTGCAGCATACTGTTACTGGCCAACATGGCGCCTCACGCGTTTTGATTTCTCCAGCTAAAGACGGTACTGGAATTATTGCTGGCGGCCCAATGCGCGCAATTTTCGACGTAATGGGTGTAACCAACGTGGTTGCTAAGTCCCTGGGCTCTACAAACCCGTATAACTTGGTTCGCGCAACGATTGATGGTTTGAGCAAGATGAGTACTCCTGCTGAGATTGCTGCTAAGCGCGGTAAGTCAGTTGAAGAGATTCTCGGCTAAGACCAAAAGATTAGGACTCTACAAATGACAAAATCAAACTCCAAAGTCAAACTGCAATTAGTGCGCAGCTTGATCGGTACTCGTGAAAGCCACCGTGCAACTGTGCGTGGCTTAGGCCTTGGTCGTATTAATTCAGTTTCTGAATTGGAAGATACGCCAGCTGTTCGCGGCATGATTAATAAAGTTTCTTATCTAGTTAAAGTCGTTGGCTGATAACTAGCAAGTAAATAGGCGAAGAATATGGAACTCAATACACTCAAGCCCGCAGAGGGCTCCAAGAAAAACCGTCGTCGCGTAGGTCGCGGCATTGGTTCTGGCCTTGGTAAAACTGCTGGCCGTGGTCACAAAGGTCAAAAATCTCGTTCCGGCGGATTCCACAAGGTTGGATTCGAAGGCGGCCAGATGCCTATGTATCGTCGTTTGCCAAAACGCGGTTTCGTGTCTTTGACACGTCGTCATGTTGGCCAAATTACTTTGAACGACTTAGCAAAAATCAACTTGCCAGAAGTGGACTTGTTGACATTGAAGGCTCATGGCTTTGCTGGCGAACAAATTAATGCTGTGAAGGTAATTAAGACTGGTGAAATCAAGATTGCTGTAACCCTTAAGGGTATTACAGCAACTGCTGGCGCAAAAGCAGCCATTGAAGCGGCTGGCGGCAAATTGGTTGAAGCAGCGTAATAGGTCTTTTTATTCAAAATGGCATTAGCACCTACCAATAACCCAGGGACTGCAACAGCAGGAGGCAAGTTTGGCGAATTACGTCAACGCTTGATTTTCTTGGTGTTGGCTTTGCTCGTGTTCCGTTTAGGTGCCCATATTCCAGTTCCGGGTATTGATCCAGACCAGCTCGCGCAGTTATTTGCTGGCCAAAAAGACGGCATCTTGGGAATGTTTAACTTGTTCTCAGGCGGTGCGTTATCTCGCTTTACTGTATTTGCCCTGGGAATCATGCCTTATATTTCTGCATCGATCATCATGCAGTTAATGACTATTGTTGTGCCATCATTAGAGTCTTTGAAAAAAGAAGGCCAAGCTGGTCAGCGCAAGATCACTCAGTACACCCGTTACGGCACTGTGCTTTTAGCAACCTTCCAGGCATTAGGAATCTCTGTTGCTTTGCAAGCTCAGCCAGGACTAGTGGTTAATCCAGGTTTGATGTTTGAAATCAATACTGTAGTGACTCTGGTAACTGGCACGATGTTCTTGATGTGGCTTGGTGAGCAAATCACTGAGCGTGGTTTGGGTAACGGTATTTCCATCATTATTTTTGGCGGCATCGTCTCTGGTTTGCCAAACGCTTTAGCTAGCTTATTAGAGTTAGTTCGTACTGGCTCGATGAATATTATTTCTGCATTACTCATCGTTGTCATTTGCGTAGCAGTGACTTATTTTGTGGTATTCGTAGAGCGCGGTCAGCGTCGTATCTTAGTGAACTACGCTAAGCGCCAGGTTGGCAATAAGGTTTACGGTGGCCAATCTTCTTACTTCCCATTGAAGTTAAACATGGCAGGCGTTATTCCTCCAATTTTTGCGTCTTCAATTATTTTGTTCCCTGCAACGATTGCTGGCTGGTTTACTTCAGGTGAGCCAACCAATATGTTTAGCAGAATCATTAAAGACTTGGCAGCAACATTAGCTCCTGGCCAGCCTGTGTACACAATTTTGTATGCTGCAGCGATCATCTTCTTCTGTTTCTTCTACACCGCA
Organism: Polynucleobacter sp. JS-JIR-5-A7; assembly: GCF_018687935.1. Classification (NCBI taxonomy): domain Bacteria; kingdom Pseudomonadati; phylum Pseudomonadota; class Betaproteobacteria; order Burkholderiales; family Burkholderiaceae; genus Polynucleobacter; species Polynucleobacter sp. JS-JIR-5-A7. The sequence continues at coordinate 70,859 of NZ_CP061308.1, forward strand.
TTGGTATTTAACAGTCGTGAGACAGCAGATAACTTGAAGAAGAGCGGTGCATTTGTTCCGGGTATTCGTCCAGGCGATCAAACAGCACGATATATCGATAAGATCCTGGTGCGCTTAACTTTGGCTGGTGCAATTTACATGGTTTTGGTTTGTTTATTACCAGAATTTTTAGTGTTGAAGTACAACGTGCCGTTCTATTTTGGCGGTACTTCATTGTTGATTATTGTGGTTGTTGCAATGGATTTCATGGCTCAAGTTCAGTCATACGTGATGCAACAGCAGTACGGCTCTTTGATGAAAAAAGCCAACTTTAAGATGGGCGCTTAACTGAATGTCTAAAGACGATGTTATTCAGATGGCGGGAGAGATTATTGAGAATTTGCCGAACGCGATGTTTCGCGTGAAGCTAGAAAACGGACATGTGGTTCTAGGGCACATTTCTGGAAAGATGCGGATGCACTACATTCGTATTTTGCCGGGAGATAAGGTAACGGTGGAGATGACTCCTTACGACCTGACGCGCGCCAGAATCATTTTCCGGGCGAAGTAAAGATTAAGTAGTACCTATTTTTAAGAGGTGAGTTATGAAAGTTTTAGCATCCGTTAAGTGTATTTGCAGAAATTGCAAGATCATTAAGCGCAAACGCGTTGTGCGTGTGATCTGTTCTTCAGACGCACGTCATAAGCAGCGTCAAGGCTGATCTGGTTAATTAAGAGGAAATCTCATGGCACGTATCGCTGGGGTAAACATCCCAAATCATCAACATACTGTTATCGGTTTAACAGCAATTTTTGGCATTGGCACAACTCGTGCTCACAAAATTTGCCAAACCACAGGTGTTGCAATCGATAAAAAAGTTAAAGATCTTACTGACGCTGACTTGGAAAAGTTGCGTGATGAAGTAGGTAAGTTCATCACCGAAGGTGACCTTCGTCGTGAAGTAACTATGAGCATCAAGCGTTTGATGGACTTAGGTTGCTACCGTGGCGTGCGTCATCGTAAGGGCTTGCCTGTTCGTGGTCAACGTACTAAGACCAATGCGCGTACCCGTAAGGGCCCACGTAAGTCCGGCATCGCACTGAAGAAATAATCAAGAAAGTTTATTGACATGGCAAAACAACAATCCGCTTCCGCCGCTTCACAGCGCACTCGTAAGAAGGTTAAAAAGAACGTTGCTGACGGTATTGCACACGTTCATGCTTCTTTTAATAACACCATTATTACGATCACTGATCGTCAAGGAAATGCGCTTTCATGGGCAACTTCTGGCGGCCAAGGCTTCAAAGGCTCACGTAAGTCAACACCTTTTGCTGCTCAAGTAGCGGCTGAAGTTGCTGGTAAAGCTGCCGTTGAATGCGGTATCAAGAACTTGGAAGTTCAGATCAAAGGCCCGGGCCCAGGTCGTGAATCAGCAGTTCGTGCATTGAACTCATTGGGGATCAAGATCACTGAGATTCAAGACGTCACTCCAGTTCCACACAATGGTTGCCGTCCTCCTAAGCGTCGTCGTATCTAAGCTAGGAAGTTGGCAGTACAAGTTTTAGTAGTTTTTATTAAAGCCCACCGTTCATCTGATTTAAAGGGTGAACTCACCGCCGGTCGCAAGACTGCGGCAAAGAAAGGAAAGCATCGTGGCACGTTACTTAGGGCCTAAGGCCAAATTAGCACGTCGGGAAGGTACCGACTTATTTTTAAAGAGCGCACGTCGCGCCCTGTCAGACAAGTGCAAGTTAGATACTAAGCCTGGTCAACATGGTCGTACATCTGGCTCAAGAACATCAGACTACGGTAATCAGTTGCGTGAAAAGCAAAAGGTTAAGCGTATCTATGGCGTACTAGAGCGTCAATTTCGTCGTTACTTCGCAGAAGCTGAGCGTCGTAAGGGCAATACTGGCGAAACATTGCTCCAATTGCTAGAGTCACGTCTCGACAACGTGGTGTATCGCATGGGCTTTGGTTCAACACGTGCTGAAGCACGTCAGTTAGTTTCTCATGGCGCCATCATGCTCAATGGCAGCGCAGTGAATATTCCATCCATCCAAGTTAAGCCTGGTGATGTGGTTGCAATTCGTGAAAAAGCGAAGAAGCAAGCGCGTATTACAGAATCACTCAATTTGGTTCAGCAAATGTCTGCAGTTACCTGGGTTTCAGTTGATGCGGCTAAGCTGGAAGGAACATTTAAGCAAGTGCCCGACCGCGAAGATATTAGCGGTGAAATTAATGAAAGTTTGATCGTCGAATTGTATTCACGCTAATTAGGCACTATCAAGGAAAAAATATGCAAACAAATTTGCTCAAGCCAAAAATTATTTCTGTTGAAGCGCTTTCCGCCAACCAAGCTAAGGTTGTTATGGAGCCGTTCGAGCGTGGCTATGGCCACACACTCGGAAATGCATTACGTCGCGTACTCTTGTCCTCGATGGTTGGTTATGCACCAACTGAAGTAGATATTGCAGGTGTAGTTCATGAATATTCCACATTGGATGGCGTGCAAGAAGACGTTGTAAACCTCTTGCTCAACCTCAAGGGAATCGTATTTAAGTTGCAATCCCGTGACGAAGTCACTATCAATTTGCGTAAAGAAGGTCCAGGCGTTGTTACTGCAAAAGATATCGATTTGCCACATGATGTAGAAATTATCAATCCTGATCACGTGATCGCTCACTTGTCTGCTGGTGGCAAGTTAGATATGCAGATTAAGGTTGAAAAAGGTCGTGGTTATGTTCCTGGTAACGTGCGTCAATACAACGACGAGACTACTAAGATCATTGGCCGTATCGTATTGGATGCCTCATTTAGTCCAGTAAGCCGCGTTAGCTATGCTGTTGAATCTGCTCGTGTTGAGCAACGTACCGACCTCGATCGTCTCGTAATGACTATCGAAACAAACGGTGTATTGTCTCCTGAAGAAGCAATTCGTCAAGCGGCTAGCATTTTAGTGGATCAGTTGGTTGTATTCGCAGCTCTCGAGAGCAGTGAAGTGTCTGGTGATCTTGCACCAAGTCGTTCTTCAATGGTTGATCCAATGTTGATGCGTCCAGTTGATGATCTCGAGCTCACAGTCCGTTCTGCAAACTGCTTGAAGGCCGAGAACATCTACTATATCGGTGACTTGATTCAACGTACAGAGAATGAATTGTTGAAGACGCCTAATTTGGGTCGTAAGTCTTTGAATGAAATCAAAGACGTATTGGCTGCTCGTGGCTTAAGTCTTGGCATGAAACTCGAAAGCTGGCCTCCAGCTAACCTCGAGAAATAATTAGAAAGGAAGCATCATGCGTCACGGAAACGGCTTACGCAAACTAAATAGAACATCTTCACATCGTCTGGCGATGCTGCGCAATATGTCCAATTCTCTTTTGGAGCATGAAGTGATTAAAACCACTTTGCCAAAAGCAAAAGAATTGCGCATGGTTGTTGAGCCTTTGATTACCTTGGGTAAAAAAGATAACTTAGCAAACCGTCGCTTGGCATTTAATCGCACTCGTGATCGCGATATCGTGGCTAAACTCTTCACAGAGCTCGGCCCACGTTACGCAACACGTCCAGGTGGCTATCTTCGTATTTTGAAGTTTGGCTTCCGTCATGGCGACAATGCGCCTATGGCATTGGTTGAGTTGGTTGACCGTCCAGAAGTTGAAGAAACAGCAGTTGTAGCTGAAGAGGCTTAAGTCTCTTAGATGCGCAAAAAGCCAGGCTTCGGTCTGGCTTTTTTCATTGATAGGTTTATAAATACGGTATGCCTCAAAACCCCTCAGTTACCGCCCCTGTTAATCCCAATCAGCTTCTGGTGGTGGTCACAAGCCTGCCTAATATGGAGATTGCCAAAAGCTTAGCTCGCACTTTAGTGGAGCAAAAGATTGCTGCGTGCGTGCAACTGATTGATGGCATCCATTCTATTTACCGCTGGGAAGGGAAGGTTTGTGAAGAACAAGAAATTCTTCTATCAGCGAAAACTATCAGTAGTAAATGGTCAGAGATCTCAAGCTTTATTCGAGCTCAACATCCTTATGACCTTCCCGAAATTCTGGCTTTTTCACCAGCACAATATGCGCAGCAATACGGTGAGTGGGTAGAAGCTGAGGTAAATTCGAAGATATGAGAATGCAATCCTTTCTGAGAATGGTTATCACAGCACTTTCGCTGTTAATGACACCAGTTTTTGCTGCAACTGATTTTTTGCCACCAGAAAAAGCATTTCGGGTCGAGGCTACTTGGTTGGAAAATTCCAAGCAAGTTGAAATTGAGTTTATGCCTGCTAAGGGTTATTACCTCTATCAAGAATCACTCCAATTTCAAGTGGGAACTGAGCTCGGAAAGCTATATACAAAAAGGCCTGCATTGCCAAAGGGTATAGAAAAGTTTGATGAAACTTTTCAGAAAAAACTGCAAGTGTATAAGCAGCCTTTTATCGTTCTATTAGATGTCAATCCAGCCCCTGCTAGGCCTATTCATATTGAGCTAGGTTTGCAAGGTTGTGCAGAGGCTGGTATTTGCTATCCACCGATGACTCTAAAATTTCTATTGGCAGGCCCTGGTGTTAGAGCAGCGCCAATACCTGAAGTGCTTGGTGGTGCCCAGGCTGCTGTCAACACTCAAGCTAAATTGAGCTTGACTGATTTATGGCGCGAACGAGACGACGTTAATGCGATTACCCGTTTTTTAGAGGGCACATCAACTGGTTATTTATTTCTTGCTTTCTTTGTTTTAGGGCTCGCTTTAGCTTTTACGCCCTGTGTTTTGCCAATGCTGCCAATTCTCTCAAGTGTCATCTTCGGAACGCAGGGCGGTAAGGCGATCTCTAAGGGCCGCGCAAGCCTGCTTGCACTTGCATATGTTTTGGGTATGGCCTTGGTGTATTCCTTGGCTGGGGTCCTCATGGCAGCCCTTGGCGGTAGTGTACAAAGGGCATTACAAAGTCCACTTGCACTAGCTGCCTTCGCAATCTTGCTACTAGCTTTGTCGGGTAGTCTGTTCGGCCTCTATGATCTACGATTGCCTCAGTCATGGCATCACCATATTGATCGTTTAGCTGGGCGCCAAAAGGGAGGTAGCGTTTTAGGTGCCTTTATCTTAGGTGGCATTTCTACTTTGGTTGCCAGCCCATGTATTACAGCGCCATTAGCAGGTGTTTTAGCGTTTATCGCCCAGACAGGTTCTATGAATCTAGGCGCAGGATTGCTATTTGTGATGGCCTTAGGCATGGGCTTGCCACTCCTCTTTATTGCAATTGAGGCGCGTATTTTGATTCCCTCGACTGGTATCTGGATGGTCTGGTTACAGCGCACCTTGGGTGTCTTGTTGGTAGCTACCGCAGCGTGGATTGCCTCTCCTTTAATTCAGAAAAATGAACCTATTGGAGCTGTAAAAACAATCAATGGCCAACGCATCCATCAGGTAGGAGAGCTATCTTTTGTGGTGATTCATTCACCAGCAGAATTAGATGCGCAGCTTACGAAAGCGCAGCAAGAGCAAAAATGGGTCATGTTAGATTTCTATGCAGACTGGTGTATTAGTTGTAAAGAAATGGAAGTGAACACCTTTACAAATCCAGAGGTCAGTAAAGAATTGAAACAGTTGGTGTTATTGCAAGCCGATGTCACTGCTAACAGCCCAGAAAATCAGGCGCTACTAAAACGTTTTGGATTATTTGGCCCGCCGGGGATTTTGATCTTTAATCCAAACTCAGAAGAACAAAAAGAGCAACGTGTGATTGGCTATATGCCACCTCAGCGTTTCATTGAGCGTTTGCAAAAGTTGCTGCGGAACTAATCACTATGATCAAAATACACTCGATTTATATTGCCTCTCAGGCCGGTGAGCCCATGATTACAAGGGATGCCGCGAGACTTAGTCCTAGCGTAGGAATTGAGGGCGATAGATACGCACTTGGTATCGGCGCATTCTCTGGCTCTGTTCCAGCAAAAATCAGGGATGTTTCTCTGATTGCGCTTTCAGGAATTGAGGCTGCTAACGAAGAGTTGGCGGCGGGCGGATTAAAGACCTATCTTCCGAGTGAAACAAGAAGAAATATCGTGATTGAGGGTGTGAGCGCAGAAGGTCTCAATCAGTTAGTTGGAAGAGAATTTTTTCTGGGCTCAATTCGACTTAAAGCTACAGAATTATGTATCCCTTGTGAGCGCCCGGCGAGCTTAAGCAAGAAGTCTGATTTTATTTCTGCATTTAAAAACAGGGGTGGTATTAGAGCCCAAATTTTAGACTCTGGCCAAATCAGAATTGGCGATCAATTCAAAGAAGCTTCACCTACCTGATTTCATGAGTCTTGCTGCTTCCAGCGCAAAGTAAGTCAGCACACCATCGGCACCAGCACGTTTAAATGCAAGTAAAGATTCCATCATGACAGCATCGTGATCTAGCCAACCATTTTGTGCAGCAGCTTTGAGCATCGCGTATTCACCGCTCACTTGATAAGCATAAGTGGGGTAATCGAACTCTTCTCTCACACGACGCACGATATCTAAATAAGGCATCCCAGGCTTGACCATGACCATATCTGCACCTTCGCTAATATCTAGTGCAACCTCCCGCAAAGCCTCGGCACCATTGGCGCAATCCATTTGATAGGTTTTCTTATCAGCCTTACCAAGATTCTTGGCGGAACCTACTGCATCTCTAAATGGGCCATAAAAGGCGGATGCATATTTGGCTGAGTACGCCATGATGCGCGTATGAATTAAATTCTTTTGCTCAAGTGCTTCCCGAATTTTTCCAATACGACCATCCATCATGTCTGATGGTGCAACGATATCGACACCAGCTTCTGCTTGTGCAACTGCCTGCTTTACTAAGATCGCTGTAGTCTCATCATTCAGGATGCGGCCTTGCTCATCGAGAACGCCATCTTGACCATGGCTTGTATACGGATCAAGCGCAACGTCCGTCATGATGCCTAAATTCGGGAAACGTTTTTTGAGTTCACGAACTGCATTAGGGATGAGGCCATTTGGATTGAATGCTTCTTTACCATCAGGTGTTTTTAACGAAGCATCTATTACTGGAAAAAGTGCTAGCACTGGAATACCTAGATCAACACACTCTTGCGCAACAGGCAATAACAAATCTAATGAAACACGATTGATGCCGGGCATGGAAGCAACAGCCTCAGATTTGCCTTGGCCTTCTAGTAAGAAGACTGGATAGATCAAGTCGTTCGCAGACACGCTATTTTCTTGCATGAGTCGACGTGACCAATCATCGCGACGCATACGACGAGGGCGATGTTCTGGAAAGTTAAGTAAAGAGCTAGCTTGTGATTTCATCTTCATGGGTTTCTGCTTCAAATAGCCATTTAATAATTAAATTATCTGCCTCTTCAAGACCAATACGCTTGGTGCTTGAGAACAATTGTGCCGTAAGTTGCTTGGAGTCACCAGTGCCCTCTGGAAGCGCAGGGTCGTATTGTTGGAGTTGTTTGCGGACGGCTTCCAGAGCATGTTTACATTCGCTTTTATTGAGTTTGTCGCACTTACTGAGCAAGATATGAATCGGTTTGCCTGTCGGAACAAACCATTGAATCATTTGCTCATCAAGATCGGTAATGCCGCGCCGTGCATCGACAATCAGGACCATACCAACTAATTGCTCGCGCTCTTGTAAATAGTCACTGAGAAGGGCGTTCCAGTGGTATTTGGTCTCATGATTCACGGCGGCATAGCCATAGCCTGGTAAGTCCACTAAATAGGCTAAAAGGTCGTCTTTTGAGAAAAGACCAAAATAGTTGATGTGTTGGGTCCGACCAGGGGTCTTGCTGGCAAAAGCAAGCCTTTTTTGGTTACAAAGGACGTTAATTGCGCTCGATTTACCCGCATTTGAGCGACCAGCAAAGGCTACCTCACGCAGGGGTGTGGCAGGCAGGCAATGGGTGTCATTGACTGTGGTGGCGAATCGGGCTTGAAAGAGTTTAGACATGTCCTGAAGCTATTGTAAAATCACGCCAAATCATGAAATATCTCATGGTGTTGGGTAAAAAGGTTGTAAATGTAGGGCCCAAACACTTTTAGGAATTTTTGCCAAGGTAAACATAATGCGTCAAACCTCCCAAATCTCCAAATTCACTAGCCTGCGCGCTGGTTTTGTAGCCCTTTCCATTTTCGCCCTAGTTGGCGCTTCTGGCGTGGCAATTGCAGCTGATGCTGCACCTATGGCTCCAGCTGCTGAAGCTAAGGCTGCGGTTCCAGGCAAGCCAAAAACTGATCCAGCTGTTGGTGAGACTTTATATTCAAACGGCGATGCAACGCGTGGCGTTACTGCCTGTATCACTTGCCATGGCCCTAAAGGCCAAAGCGCAGTCGGTGCATGGCCAAAACTCTCTGCTCAGCATGCGGCCTATACAGCCAAGCAGTTGAAGAACTTTAAAGAAGGTAGTCGTGCTAACCCAATCATGATGGGTATGGCTGCCACTTTGACCGAACAAGATATGCAAAATATTGCTGCCTATTTAGCTAAGCAATCGATTTCACAAGGTGTTGCACAAAACAAAGACACGATTGAGTTAGGTCAAAGTATTTATCGTGGCGGTATTGCAGCAAAAGGCGTTCCTGCTTGTGCAGCATGCCACAGCCCAACGGGTGCTGGTATTCCTGCGCAATATCCGCTCTTGGGTGGCCAGTGGGCTGAATACACCAATGCACAGTTGCTCGCTTTCCGCGAAGGTGTTCGTAAAAACAGCAGCCAAATGACGACGATTGCTACTAAGCTGTCTGACCAAGAAATGAAAGCAGTTGCTGACTACATGGCTGGTTTGCACTAAGCTATTTTCCAAGCTTTAAATAAAAACCCCGCTCATGCAGCGGGGTTTTTATTTGTCCAATATTTCTAAAGCAGTGGTAATTTTTCTTGAAATTATTTTGGTAAAACACTTTCACTTGCAAACAAGTCCGTCGTTTTTTCACGAGCACGAATCACATAAGCATTCTTTCCATCAACCATAATCTCTGCTGGTTTGGGGCGCGTGTTGTAGTTCGAGGCCATCACAAATCCATAAGCACCAGCAGAAAGAATGGCCAGAAGATCACCCTCTTCAACGGCAAGGTGGCGATCTCTTCCAAGCCAATCACCTGATTCGCATACAGGACCCACGATGTCATAAGTGACTCCCTTGGCTTCTTTAGCTTGTACTGGAACGATGCCATGGTGAGCCTCATACAGGGCAGGGCGCATGAGTTCAGTCATGGCTGCGTCAACGATGCAAAAGTTTTTCTCAGCACCGGGCTTGAGGTATTCAACGGTGGTCAAAAGCACGCCAGCATTGCCTACTAGGGATCTGCCAGGCTCAAGGACAACATCTAAATGCCCAAACCCGCGTTCTGCCACTCGATTTAATAAGGTATTAGTGAAGTCGGTGATATCAGGAGGCGTTTCATCACTATAGGAAATTCCGAGGCCACCACCGAGATCAAGATGATGAATAACGATGCCTTCTTTTTTCAGTTGCGCTACCAGATCCAATACTTTATCAAGCGCATCTAGGTAAGGCGCAGTCGTGGTGATTTGAGAGCCAATATGACAATCAATACCAACGACATCAATTTGAGAGAGTTGTGCCGCTTCACGATAAGTTTTTAATACTTCGTGATACGCGATGCCAAACTTATTTCCTTTTAAACCGGTAGAGATATAGGGATGTGTTTGCGCATCGACATCAGGATTGACGCGTAAGGAAGTCGGGGCACGTAGCTTAAGGTCAGTTGCCACGTAATTAATTTTGTGAAGCTCAGCAATCGATTCCACATTGATGCATTTGACACCAGCTTTGAGTGCAGTTGCAATTTCAGAAGCGGATTTACCAACGCCAGCAAATACCAAGCTCTTAGGGTCTGCGCCAATCGCTAATGCGCGAGCTAATTCTCCTCCACTGACCAAATCAAAACCGGCACCAAGTTGTTTAAAGCAATCAATGACGGCTAAGTTACTGTTGGCCTTCATGGCGTAGTGAACGCGTGCGCGACGATTACCTTTGTTATCCATGCAAGCTTTGTCGTACGCTTGGTATGCCTCAGTCAGTGCTTTTTTACTGTAAACGTAAAGTGGGGTACCAAATTCTTTTGCTAAATCTGCCAGCGCAATGTCTTCGGCATACCAATTACCACTACGTTCAGTAAATCCAGATAATTTAGGAAGAGGAATTACTTTGCTTGTCATTGCTGGACCGATGATGAAGTGGCGGGTGGCGGGTATAGTTTGCCCTTAGGCTCATGCTCAGAAGGGGCTGTAGGAGCAGGCGGCACATTTGGTATGAACAGGGGACCTCTAACCCCACATCCCACAAGGGATATTAGGAGGCTAATACCAAGGGCTCTGTTAAGAATCGCTATCATGAATGTCTCTAAAACGAATGATTGAATATAGCATGCAGGACTCTGTTATGAATCCAAATAATTCAGGTGTGGAAACCATTGACGACAAGCAGTTTTACCAGTTGGGCAGCAATCTATTGCAGTCGATCGAAGTGGCGTTAGAGTCTGCCGATGATGAGTTGGATCTCGATCTGGATGTGGAGCGCCAAGGAGGCAATGTCATCAATATTCGGTTTCGGGATAAAAGCGTGATTGTGGTCAATACCCAAGCCCCGCTCCATGAAATTTGGGTAGCTGCGAAATCAGGCGGATATCACTATCGCTGGGCGGGAACCATGTCGCAGCCCCTGTGGCTGGACACTAAGACTGGCAAAGAGCTTTTGAGCGATCTTTCAGAATTTGCTAGCACCCAAGCGGGGCAGCCAGTCAAGATTCAATTAATCAAGGCTTAAGCAGCCCCAGTTGCTATTAAGGTATCAATAACCTGTGCATCTGGCACGATTTTAATTTGCGCCTTACCAATTTTTTCTAGAACTACATAGCGGATTTGCCCTCCCTCCGTTTTTTTATCAACTTGCATGAGTTCCATATAACGCTCAGCACCAAATTTTGGCGGGGCGATTGGAAGATTCATTGACTGAATAATGTTGGTTAGACGCTCAGCCTCTGCCTTGGTAATGAAGTTGAGTCGGCAAGATAAGTCTGCACCAAGCACCATGCCACATCCAACCGCTTCACCATGTAACCATTCACCGTAACCCATGCCTGCCTCAATCGCATGACCAAAGGTATGCCCAAAGTTCAAGGTAGCACGAATGCCACCTTCTCTCTCGTCAGCAGAAACCACTGCAGATTTAATTTCACAAGAACGCAGGACTGCATGACCCATTGAAGCGGTATCACAATTTAGTAATGATTTTGCATTTGCTTCAATCCAATCTAAAAATTGAGAATCTGCAATCGCACCATGTTTCACTACTTCAGCAAGTCCTGCAGATAGTTCGCGTGGTGGCAGTGTCTTCAAAGTATTCAGGTCAGCAATGACGGCAACCGGCTGATGAAAGGCGCCAATCATATTTTTACCTAAAGGATGATTGATGCCCGTTTTGCCGCCAACGGAAGAATCTACTTGAGCTAAAAGAGTGGTTGGCACTTGAATAAAGCGAATAGCACGCATGAAGCTAGCAGCTGCGAAGCCAGTCATATCTCCAATTACACCACCACCCAATGCCACCAACATGGTTTGACGATCGGCGCCGAATTTTAGAAGGTCATCAAAAATCAATTGGAGATTTTTCCAATCTTTGTATGACTCACCATCTGGCAGGGTGATAGTTCTTACTGGCTTGCCAAAAGTTTCTAAAGTTTTGGCAAGCCGCTGGGCATATAGGGGGGCCACTGTTGTATTGGTGACGATGTAAATCGAGCTTGATTTTTCGCAGGCGCTAAATAACTGGGGCTGATCAATTAAGTCAGTGCCAATGTAAATTGGATAGCTGCGATTACCAAGATCAACTTCAAGTGTTTTCATCATAAATTTCAAGTGGAAAGTTCAAGTTGCATGATTAAGGTGTTCACCAGCTGATTGACGCTGGGTTTACCAGTTTCAATGACATGATCAGCAATCTCGCGATATAAAGGATCACGAATGACGTATAAATTTTCTAGAATTTTTTTTGCATCCCCGTTGAGAAGCAGGGGGCGACCTTCGCCACTCTTAGTACGATGCCATAATTCAATCGGATTAGCATGTAGATAAATGACAGTGCCTTGTTCACTCAGGGCCTTGCGATTCTCTGGTAGCAATACAGCGCCACCACCAGTAGCAAGCACGATATTTTTTTCATTCGTGACCTCACGGATGGCTTGAGCTTCGCGCTTGCGAAAGCCTTCTTCACCTTCCATCTCAAAGATGACGGGAATTTTTACACCACAACGCTCTTCAATAACATGATCAGCATCTAAAAATCGACGCCCTAATTTTTTTGCGAGAACTTTACCAACGGTCGACTTTCCGGCGCCCATGAGGCCGATTAGAAAGATATTGTTCGTTATAGAGTTCACCCTTTGATTTTATTAGGGTTTATCTAGAACGGTGGGGGTTAGGAAGACTAGGAGTTCAGTTTTATCTTTTAATTTGGATTTATGGCGAAATAAATGGCCAATCAGGGGGATATCTCCCAATACAGGCACCTTGACCTCATCCTCTCTTTCGGTGGTTTGGAAGATTCCACCAATAATGGCAGTGCCACCGTTTTCTACGGTGACTTCGGAGCTGAGGCTTTTGGTATCGATGGCGTAACCCTGCTCTGTTTTCATACCAATAGTGTCTTTATTAATCCCGACCAACATAGAAATTTTTCCATCAGGATGGATTTTGGGTAAAACCTCTAAACGCAAGTTGGCTTTTCTGAACTGCAGCTTGCTACCATTTTGTGAGGTGGTTTGGTATGGCAGTTCGGTTCCTTGCTCAATTGTGGCCTTCACCTGATCTCCGGTCATGATGCGCGGATTAGAGAGAATCTTGCCCTGACCTTCTGACTCGAGTGCTGAGAGCTCTATCTGTAAAAGGCGGCTAGCGTTCTTAGAAACTAAGGTTGCCGCCACTGCTGCGGGGTTAAAGCCATTTAAGCCGGTGCCAGCCAAATCAAAGCTACTACTAATTTTGTTATCTGGAATTCCGCCCAGAGAATTTACTTGGTAACCCAGTTTGGCGCCAAGCTCACGGGCAAAGCGCTCATCCGCTTCTACAATGCGAGCCTCAATCAAGATCTGTTGTGGACTATTGATGTGATCCCCGCCAAAAGGAAGTGCAGCATCTTCGCGGCGATATTTCTGAAATGCAGCAATTTCCGCATGTGGACCAATCCAGTAGATGTCACCATTTCTGACTAAGCGCAAACCTCGGCTAGCCAAAATGGAGTGGAGGGCAGTTTGCCAAGGCGTGTTGTGAAGATCGACCGTGATCTTGCCTTTAATGGATTCGCTTAATAAAAAATTGGTGCTGCCAAGTTTTGCAAGAATTTGTAAAAGCTCAACCACATCAATATCAGTAAATTGCAAACTGATAGGCACTTCCAGCTCCTTATTTTGCACAAGCGTTCCAGATGCGGGGGTGCTTAAAACAATCGTCAATAGGACTAGGCATAGGATGTGGTTTTTGAGTGGAAAGATCATTCAGTTTTGGCGGGTTTGAGAGTAAAAGATTTACCTTGAGAATGGGTAAGGATGGCAAGCTCTTTATCGAGCTGGCTAAGCCTCCAATCACCCAGTGCGAGTGATCCTTTTTCAAGCATGACCGTTCCTTTCCCATTATGGAAAAAGGCTCGCTGGGATGAGCCAATTTGGCTAAGTCCTAAGTAACGCCAACGACGAAGTTCAGCCTCGAAAGGAATTGTTTGAGGTTTAGGTTTTGTGGTTATTGAAGGCTTATTGTGGTTTAATGAGTGAATACTTACTTCTAATAAATCAATTGCATCATATAGCTCATCCTCAATTACTAGAATTTCTTCACGTACATTAGCCAATTCTTTTTTGAGTTCTGAAATCTGGTTTTGTGTCATTGCTAGATTCGATTCCTCAGAGGCTTGCGAAGAACCGTAAGCAGTAAATAAGACAATCCCTAGACCAATTAGGCCGACAACCACTGCAATTAATATGCCAATTTTCTTGAGATCAGCTACAGATGGAATCTGACTTGGGACCTGTACTTTTGGCTGGGTTTTGGGGCTACCAGATTTACGGATTCCATGGGGGTCTGGGATTGCAGGATCATCCCCAAGTTCAGTCAAAATTTCATCAAAGGACTGCGGGGATATTTGGCGTGAAGGCATGCCCATATTCTGAGAATGTGGGAGACAAAAAACTATCAGCCTTTATTGAACTAGTGGTCGGAAAACGAGGGTTTTGGAGCTTTCGGTGGAATTGCCTAGGCACCCTATAATTTAAGCTTATGGCGCTTCCCCCAAAAGACAAGCCGACGTTTAATCAACGTCCTATTCGTCAGCCCGACAGACGTCCACGTCAGCCTCGAGTCGATCCAGGCGCGCCACGTAAATCTTCTGGCAGCCCCCTTGTTAAAGCATTACTCATTATTGGTGTAGCCGCGGCATTCGTGGTAACGCTGATATTGGGATACGCCTTTCTGATAGCCAAACCCAATTTGCCAAAAATTTCTGCATTAACGGATTACAACCCCAAAACACCTTTGCGTATATATACGGCTGATAAGGTATTAATCGGTGAGTTTGGTGAAGAACGCCGCAAAGTCATTCCGTTGAGTGAAATTCCAGCGAGCATGAAAAATGCTGTATTGGCTATTGAGGATGATCGCTTCTACTCTCATGGTGGCGTAGATTATGTGGGAATCATTCGGGCAGCAGCAACTAATTTGCGAGGCAACCTTTCACAGGGTGCCTCTACTATTACGATGCAGGTTGCTCGTAATTTCTTCTTGAGTAATGAGAAAACCTTTAGCAGGAAAATTTATGAAGTCTTGTTAGCCTGGGAAATTGAATCTCAGCTAACTAAGGATAAGATCCTTGAAATCTATATGAACCAAATTTTCTTGGGCCAGCGGGCATATGGATTTTCTAGTGCAGCACAGATTTATTTCGGCAAGGACTTAAAAGATATCTCGATTGCAGAATCGGCGATGTTGGCCGGATTACCTAAAGCCCCTTCGGCATACAACCCAGTGACTAATTACAGGCGCGCAAAGATTCGTCAAGAATATATTTTGCAGCGCATGCGCGATCTTGGCTACATCAGTACTGAGCAATACCAAAAAGCAATGGCTGAGGAGTTGCGCATCCGTGGACTAGGTAATGAGTTTGCAGTGCGCGCAGATTTCCCTGCCGAGATGGTCCGCCAATTGCTGTTTAGTCAATACGGCGAAGCAATCTATTCTCAAGGGATCGATGTATACACCACCATCTTGAAGACCGACCAAGACGCCGCTTATAAAGCAGTGCGTCGTGGAATATTCGAGTATGACCTGCGCCACGCATACCGTGGTCCAGAAGGCTTTATTGATTTACCTCAAGAGCAGGTGAAACGTCAGCGCGCTATCGACGAAGCCTTGTTAGCCTATCCTCAGTTGGATGACTTGCAGTCTGGTGTTGTGTTGGATGTAAAGCCAAAGGAAATGCAGGTGATGATTTCTACTGGCGACACTATCACGCTCAAGGGCGATGGCATGAAGTTAGCCACAGCTTCTTTGACTGACAGTACTCAGCCCAAAAAGCGTCTACGTCCAGGCGCAGTGGTGAGATTGCTATCGGACGGTGGTGTATGGAAACTGGCGCAATTGCCACAGGTTGAAGCTGCCTTTGTATCCATGAATGCAAATACGGGCGCGATTCTCTCCTTGGTAGGAGGGTTTGATTTCCGTCGCAATCAATTTAATCACGTGACCCAGGCCTTACGTCAGCCAGGCTCTTCATTCAAGCCGTTTATTTATGCTGCAGCAATTGAAAAAGGTTTTACGCCAAGCACGATGGTCAATGACGCGCCTTTATCCATAGGCAGCTTAGAGACTGGCAGCCAAGCGTGGGAGCCAAAAAACTACGATGGTAAATATGACGGCATGATGCGTTTGCGGAATGCTTTGGCCAAATCGAAGAACTTAGTATCCGTCCGTATTATTCGAGCTATTGGTCCCTCATATGCTCAGGAATTTATTCAACGATTTGGTTTTGAGCCAGAGAAGCATCCACCTTATCTGACCATGGCTTTGGGTGCGGGATCAGTAACGCCTTTGCAAATGGCTTCCGCATATAGTGTGTTTGCAAATGGCGGTTATCGGGTAGATCCATTCTTGATCGATAAGATGGTTGATGCGAAAGGCACTATTTTGTTTGAAGCTAAACCAACACGCGTAGGCGATGGTGCTCCTCGTGTTTTAGATGCTCGTACTGCCTTTGTGATGGATAGCATGCTGCAAGAAGTGACCAAGACAGGCACTGCTGCATCGGCCCGCGTCAAGCTTGGGCGCAACGATATTGCTGGTAAGACGGGCACTACTAATGAATCCCATGATGCCTGGTTTGCAGGTTACAACCCTCAAGTTGTTGCCATTGCTTGGATTGGTTTTGATAAGCCAGCCAGTTTGGGTGATCGTGAAACAGGTGGCGGCCTTGCTTTACCAATGTGGATTGCTTATATGACGACCGCTTTGAGAGATTCTCCACAAGAATCACGTCCTGTTCCAGAAGGTGTAACGCAAGCGGATGGCGATTGGTTTATTCCTGAGTTCTCTCGCAGTGGTGGAGTACGCGAACTACAGTAGTTCGTCATCAGCATGGCTCGGCAAGCTCGCACTGTCATACCTGGCCAAGCAATGCATGTGATGGTGCGTGGCAATAATCGCGAAACACTTTTCTTTAGCGATGATGATCGACGGATTTATTTGGAATGGTTGCGTCAAGCAGCAAAACAGTTTGCTTGCGCTGTTCATGCGTTTGCATTAATGCCAAATCATGTGCATTTATTAATGACCCCCCAAAATGACGATTCATTGGCAAAGACAATGCAGTCTTTAGGTCGTCGCTATGCCCAGTACTTTAATCAACAGCATCATCGCTCTGGAACAATTTGGGAGGGGAGGTATCGTTCATCTCTCATTGACCCCAATTATTTTTTGCGTTGCCAGCGCTATATTGAGTTGAATCCAGTAAGGGCTGGATATGAATCTAATCCTCAGGATTCAGTCTGGACTAGCTTTACCACTCATATTGGTGGAAATGCAGAACCGTGGCTGGTCGACCACCAGCATTTTTGGAAGTTGGGCAATACCCCCTTTGAGAGACAAATGAAGTGGGCCGAGTTTGTCAAAGAGGGCGCCCCTCACTGGGAAGACCAACAAATCACCGAATCTTTGGTCCGTTCAAAGCCTTGGATAAGCGATATTTATGCCAAAAAGCTATTTAAAGATACTCCTGAGTTAGTTCAGATTCGTACTAGAGGACGCCCAAAGAAAATAAACCCTTTAAATACAAAAGGATAGGGTTTATTGAGTAGTATTTGAAGTGCTGCTTACCTCGAGTCTGTCCCTAATTAAAAAACGGATTATGGTTTTGCCTGAAAATAATCGGGACAGAGTCATTTTATTTCTATTGCATCGGTATGGGTATTCCCCTATATTTGATCCTCCAAAAGTTATTAGGCCTTTGTCGCCCTCGGAAATACTATGACCACACAACTCAATTCAGTTCTTCGTCCTATTGCTCAAGGTTTATATGACCCATGCAATGAGCATGACGCTTGCGGCGTAGGTTTTGTTGCCCACATCAAGGGTAAAAAATCACACGAGATTGTTTCTCAGGGCCTGCAGATTTTGGAGAACTTAGATCACCGGGGCGCTGTTGGTGCTGACCCACTGATGGGTGACGGTGCAGGAATTTTGATTCAGATCCCAGATACTTTGTATCGCGAGGAGATGGCCAAGCAAGGAGTCGCATTACCTCCATACGGCGAGTATGGCGTTGGCATGATTTTCTTGCCAAAAGAAAATGCATCACGTTTGGCTTGCGAGCAAGAGTTAGAGCGCACTGTGCGTTTAGAAGGTCAGGTTGTTTTAGGTTGGAGAGATGTGCCGGTAGATGTGAAGTTGCCGATGTCTCCAACGGTGCAAATGACAGAGCCATTCATTCGTCAAATTTTTATCGGTCGCGGGCGCGACATCATGACAACGGATGCATTGGAGCGCAAGTTATATGTGATTCGTAAAACAGCAAGTCATGCTATTCAAGATTTGCATTTGAAGCATGGCAAAGAATATTTCGTAGCATCGATGTCTGCACGGACGATTGTGTACAAAGGTTTGTTATTAGCAAATCAAGTAGGTGCGTACTATCAAGATTTACAGGATCAGCGGACTGTATCTGCTTTAGCCCTAGTACATCAACGCTTCTCTACCAACACCTTCCCAGCTTGGGAGTTGGCTCACCCATACCGCATGATTGCGCACAATGGTGAGATCAACACAGTTAAGGGTAACGTGAATTGGGTTAATGCACGTGAAGGTGCAATCAGCTCCCCAGTGCTCGGTGATGACTTAAAAAAACTCTGGCCACTCATTTATCCAGGTCAGTCTGATACTGCCTGCTTTGATAACTGCTTAGAGTTATTGGTAATGTCTGGCTATCCATTGGCACAAGCCATGATGATGATGATTCCTGAGGCATGGGAACAACATACCTTGATGGATGACAACCGCCGCGCATTTTATGAATACCACGCAGCCATGATGGAGCCATGGGATGGCCCTGCTGCAATGGCATTTACTGATGGTCGTCAAATTGGTGCAACTTTGGATCGCAATGGTTTGCGCCCAGCACGTTATTACGTAACGGATGATGACTTGGTCATCATGGCTTCTGAGGCTGGCGTGTTAGCAATTCCTGAAAGCAAGATTGTTCAAAAATGGCGCCTGCAACCAGGCAAGATGTTCATGATCGATATGGAACAAGGTCGCATCATTGATGACATTGAACTTAAGAATGCTGTCTCTAAAGCCAAGCCCTACAAGAGCTGGATTGATGCAGTGCGCGTGAAGTTGGATGAAGTGGATGCCAGCAAAGCAGACTTAATCGATGAGAAGACAACCATTCGTCCGGCAGCAAAATTACTCGATCGCCAACAAGCGTTTGGTTATACCCAAGAAGATATCAAATACCTGATGGCTCCAATGGCCATGAATGGTGAAGAGGCGATTGGTTCAATGGGTAATGACAGTCCGTTGGCTGTTCTCTCAAACAAGAACAAGCCTCTCTATAACTACTTCAAACAATTGTTTGCGCAGGTCACCAATCCGCCGATTGATCCAATCCGCGAAAACATGGTGATGTCTTTGGTTTCTTTCATTGGGCCTAAGCCTAATTTGTTAGATACCAACAATATCAATCCTCCAATGCGTTTAGAGGTGAGTCAGCCGATTTTAGATTTTGATGACATCACTAAGATTCGTCACATTGGTCACTACACCAATGGTAAGTTCCGTTCTTATGAGTTAGACATTTGCTATCCAGCAGCATGGGGTAAAGCCGGTATCGAAGCGCGCTTAGCATCTTTGTGTGCGGAAGCTGCTGACGCCGTTCGTTCTGGTTACAACATCTTGATCGTCAGCGATCGTCAAGTGGATGAGAAGCACGTTGCTATTCCTGCATTGTTGGCGACTTCAGCAATTCACCAGCACTTGGTTCAAAAAGGTTTGCGTACCAGCGTTGGTCTCGTAGTAGAGACCGGCAGTGCGCGCGAGACACACCACTTTGCGCTCTTGGCGGGTTATGGTGCGGAAGCTATTCATCCATACCTCGCACTGGAAACTTTGGCTGAGATGGCTAAAGGCTTGTCAGGAGATTTATCTGCTGAAAAAGCCGTGAAAAACTTCGTGAAAGCAGTTGGTAAGGGCTTGCAAAAAGTCATGTCCAAGATGGGCATCTCTACCTACATGTCTTATACCGGCTCACAGATTTTTGAAGCAATCGGCCTAAACCACGACATCATTGATCAGTACTTTAAAGGCACTCCATCTAATGTTGGTGGTATCGGCGTATTTGAAGTGGCTGAGGAAGCTTTGCGCATGCACGGCGCTGCATTTGGTAACGATCCAGTATTGACCAATATGTTGGATGCTGGTGGTGAATATGCATTCCGTATTCGTGGTGAGGACCATATGTGGACGCCTGACACGATTGCGAAGTTGCAACACTCTACTCGCACTGGTGCGGAGAAGGGCTACCAGACTTATAAAGAGTACGCCAACATTATTAATGACCAAACTAAGCGTCAGATGACTTTGCGTGGTTTGTTTGAGTTCAAGCTTGATCCAAGTAAAGCTATTCCATTGGATGAAGTTGAGTCTGCAAAAGAAATCGTTAAACGTTTTGCAACAGGTGCGATGTCTTTGGGTTCGATCTCTACTGAAGCACACGCTACTTTAGCGATTGCGATGAATCGTATTGGCGGTAAATCCAATACGGGAGAAGGTGGCGAAGATCCTAATCGTTATGTAAATGAACTCAAAGGTATCCCAATCAAGAAGGGCGAAACCCTCTCTAGCATCCTAGGCAGTGATGTCGTTGAAGCTAATATTCCATTGCTTGATGGCGACTCATTACGCTCTAAGATTAAACAAGTAGCTTCTGGTCGTTTTGGCGTCACTACTGAGTATCTCCGTTCGGCTGATCAAATTCAGATCAAGATGGCGCAAGGTGCAAAGCCAGGTGAGGGCGGTCAATTACCAGGCGGAAAAGTATCTGACTACATTGGTAAGTTGCGTTTCTCTGTACCGGGCGTTGGCTTGATTTCTCCTCCTCCACACCATGACATTTATTCAATTGAAGATATCGCTCAGTTGATTCACGATTTAAAAAACGTGAATCCAAAAGCCGACGTTTCAGTCAAGTTGGTTTCTGAAGTAGGTGTTGGTACGGTTGCTGCTGGCGTTGCTAAGGCCAAAGCAGATCACGTTGTGATTGCTGGTCATGATGGCGGTACTGGCGCTTCACCACTGTCTTCTATTAAGCATGCAGGTTCACCATGGGAACTCGGGTTAGCTGAAACTCAGCAAACCTTGGTTCTAAATGGGTTACGTAGCCGTATTCGTGTTCAGGCTGACGGCCAAATGAAGACGGGTCGCGATGTGGTAATTGGCGCTTTATTGGGGGCAGATGAGTTCGGTTTTGCAACAGCTCCATTGGTAGTTGAGGGTTGCATCATGATGCGTAAGTGTCATTTGAATACCTGCCCAGTAGGTGTTGCTACTCAAGACCCAGAACTCCGTAAGAAGTTTTCTGGTAAACCTGAGCATGTTGTGAACTTCTTCTTCTTTATCGCAGAAGAAGCACGCGAGATCATGGCGCAATTGGGTATTCGTAAGTTCGATGACTTGATTGGTCGTGTTGATTTGTTAGATACCCGTAAGGGCATTGAGAACTGGAAGGTACATGGTCTGGACTTCAGCAAGATCTTTGCTGAACCTCAAGTGGCTGCAGACGTTCCACGTTATCAAGTGCTCAATCAAGATCATGGTTTGGCAAGTGCGCTTGACAATATTTTGATTGAGAAGAGTGAGCCTGCCTTAGAGCGTGGTGAGAAAGTCTCTTTCATTGTCTCAGTCAAGAACGTGAACCGTACAGTAGGTGCAATGCTCTCTGGTGAGGTGGCACAGCGCTATGGGCATGCTGGCTTACCTGATGACACAATTCATATTCAGTTGAATGGCACTGCCGGTCAAAGTTTCGCGGCGTTTTTGGCTCGCGGTATTACCCTCGATCTAGTCGGCGATGGAAATGACTACGTTGGTAAAGGTTTATCCGGCGGTCGCGTCATTGTTCGTGCTCCACATGAGTTCCGTGGCGATACGGCGAAGAACATCATTGTTGGCAACACTGTTCTGTACGGTGCAATCGCTGGTGAAGCATTCTTTAATGGCGTTGCTGGTGAACGTTTCGCAGTTCGTAACTCTGGTGCTACTACAGTTGTTGAAGGTACTGGTGACCATGGTTGTGAGTACATGACTGGTGGAACCGTAGTCGTGTTGGGTACAACAGGTCGTAATTTTGCTGCCGGCATGAGCGGCGGTATTGCTTATGTCTATGACGAAGATGGTTTATTCGATAAGCGTTGCAATACCAGCATGGCGACTTTGGAAAAAGTACTTCCTTCTGCCGAACAGAGCGCCAAGATGCCGAAGTCTGAGTGGCATGCTCCTGTCGATGTTAAAGATGGTGGCGAGCGCTTAACAGACGAACAAATCTTGAAGAGCTTGATTGAGCGTCATTTCCGCTATACCGGTTCAGAGCGCGCTAAAGCAATCTTGGCTGATTGGGAAAATGCCCGCGGTCGTTTTATGAAGGTTCTCCCCACTGAGTACAAGCGTGCTTTAGGTGAGTTGTGGGAAAAGTCTCAGAAAAAGACGGTGGCAGCTTAAGCGGCTTAAGTAAACAGATAGACGGATATTAAGAAAAGATACTAAGGATTAGATATGGGTAAGGTCACTGGATTTATGGAGTTTGAGCGCGTCGATGAGACATACGAAGCGCCCACTAAACGTCTCCACCACTACAAAGAATTCGTTGTAGCGTTAACTGACGAAGAAGCCAAAGTTCAGGGCGCGCGTTGTATGGACTGTGGTATTCCGTTCTGTAATAACGGCTGCCCAGTGAATAACATCATTCCAGACTTCAACGACTTAGTGTTTCATAACGATTGGAAGAATGCCTTAGATGTTTTGCAGTCTACTAATAATTTCCCAGAATTTACGGGTCGTATTTGTCCAGCACCTTGCGAAGCTGCTTGTACATTAGGCATTAATCGTGCACCCGTTGGCATTAAGTCCATTGAGCACGCCATTATTGATAAGGGCTGGGAAAGCGGCTGGGTAAAACCGCAACCCTCTAAATCGAAGACTGGCAAGAAGGTAGCGATTGTTGGTGGTGGTCCTGCAGGTATGGCAGCCGCCCAACAATTAGCGCGCGTTGGTCATGACGTGACCGTGTTTGAGAAGAACGATCGCGTTGGTGGTTTATTGCGCTATGGTATTCCAGATTTCAAAATGGAGAAGTGGCTGATTGATCGTCGTGTAGAGCAGATGCAGGCCGAAGGCGTGAAATTTGAAACAGGCGTTTTTGTTGGTAAAGAAGCCATGGGTGCAGAAGTAAAAAATTACTCTACCAAGACTGTTTCGCCTGAGCAGTTAATGAAAGATTTTGATGCAGTGGTCATTACTGGTGGCGCTGAGCAACCACGTGATCTGCCAGTACCGGGTCGTGAATTGGCTGGTGTGCACTATGCATTGGATTTCTTGATTCCCCAAAACAAAGAAAATGCAGGTGACTTTAAGAACGAAATTCGTGCAACCGATAAACATGTTGTCGTGATTGGTGGCGGCGATACGGGTTCTGATTGCGTGGGGACATCAAACCGTCATGGCGCGACCAAGATCACTCAGTTTGAGCTGCTTCCTCAGCCGCCAGAAGAAGAGAACAAGCCATTGGTATGGCCTTATTGGCCAACCAAGTTGCGCACATCTTCTTCGCACGAAGAAGGTTGTGATCGTGATTGGTCAGTGGGAACCAAACGTTTTGAAGGTAAAAACGGTAAGGTAGAAAAATTGATCGGTGTTCGTTTGGAGTGGAAAGACGGCAAGATGACCGAAGTTCCCAATACTGAATTTGAGATCAAGGCAGATTTGGTACTTTTAGCTATGGGCTTTGTATCACCAGTTCAGCAAGTACTCAATGCATTTGGCGTTGACAAAGATACTCGTGGCAATGCTAAAGCTACGGTAGATGGTCAAAATGCCTATCAAACTAACGTTTCTAAGGTTTTTGCTGCGGGGGATATGCGCCGCGGTCAATCCTTAGTAGTTTGGGCAATTCGTGAAGGTCGCCAATGCGCCCAAGCAGTAGACCAGTACTTAATGGGGTCATCTGTTTTACCCCGATAATATTGGGGATATGAATAGTCCTCGGCCAAGCTCATTGGATGTCAAAAAATCTCTAGGTGAAATTGTCGTCTCTATTAAAGACGTCAACTTCTCCTATGCCCCTGGCGAGCGACAAATTTTGTCAGGGCTCAATATGGAGTTCCGTCGTGGCCAGGTAGTTGCCGTAATGGGCGGATCTGGCTGTGGCAAGACGACGATTCTGCGTTTAATTGGTGGTCAATTCACCGCCCAATCTGGACAGGTCTTATTCGAAGGTCAGGATATTGGCAAGATGAGTAGCAAGGAATTAATGGCTGCCCGTCGTCGCATGGGAATGCTTTTTCAATTCGGCGCCTTGTTTACCGATCTGAGTGTTTTTGAAAACGTCGCATTTCCATTGCGTGAACATACCGATTTAAGTGAAGAGCTTTTGCGCTCACTCGTACTCATGAAATTAAATGCAGTCGGTTTGCGTGGCGCACGCGATTTAATGCCCTCGCAAATTTCGGGTGGTATGGCAAGACGAGTGGCCCTGGCTAGAGCAATTGCATTAGATCCTCCGCTCATCATGTACGACGAGCCCTTTGCAGGCTTGGATCCCATTTCTTTGGGCATTACAGCCAGGCTCATTCGCGATCTGAACAATGCCCTGGGAGCCACGAGTTTATTAGTTACACACGATGTTGAAGAAACCTTTGAGATTGCAGATTATGTGTATTTCATTGCGAATGGCAGCATTGGTGCGCAAGGCACACCCGAGGAATTAAGTCGCTCCACAGATCCTTTTGTCAGACAGTTTTTAGACGCCGCGCCTGATGGTCCGGTGCCATTTCATTACCCGGGCCAAAGCTTGGAAGAAGATTTTGGAGTGAGGACTTGATGACTGCAATCCTCAACCTTTTTGGTGACCTCGGATTTTTTATACGTCGTAACTTAATTAGTCTTGGACTTGCTGCACGCATGTTTGCTGCAGTCATTTGGCGCTCAGGTTTTTTATTGAAAAGACCACGCTTAGTTGTGGATCAAATTTTATTTGTTGGCAATCACTCATTTGTGATCATTGCAGTTTCTGGTTTGTTTGTTGGCTTTGTTTTAGGTCTCCAGGGTTACTACACCTTAAACCGCTACGGCTCAGAACAAGCTTTAGGTTTATTGGTTGCTTTGTCCCTTACGCGTGAGTTGGGCCCAGTCATTACGGCCTTATTGTTTGCGGGGCGTGCCGGCACTTCTTTAACTGCAGAAATTGGGTTAATGAAAGCCGGTGAACAGTTAAGTGCCATGGAGATGATGGCGGTAGACCCATTGGGCCGTGTGATTGCCCCGCGTCTATGGGCTGGCATTATTTCTATGCCGATCTTGGCAACGATTTTTACGGCTGTGGGCGTGATGGGCGGTTATTTTGTTGGCGTCCCTTTAATTGGGGTCGATTCCGGGGCGTTTTGGTCACAAATGCAGGGCGGCGTAGACCTCTTTTCTGATATTGGAAATGGCTTGATTAAAAGCTTGGTATTCGGTGTGGCGGTGACTTTCATAGCCCTGTATCAAGGCTATGAGGCAAAACCAACGCCTGAAGGTGTTTCACAGGCAACCACACGTACCGTGGTGATTTCTTCTTTGTCGGTTTTAGCGTTGGATTTCTTGCTCACCGCAATGATGTTCTCAAATTAGAAAGAATAAACTAGGGTTCTTATGAGAAAAAGTGCAATTGATATCTGGGTAGGAATTTTTGTTGCCATTGGTTTGCTGGCAGCGTTATTTCTTGCATTAAAAGTTGGCAATATGAATGCTGTTTCATTTGCGCCGACATACAAAATTTCTGCGCGCTTTGACAATATCGGTGGACTCAAGCCTCGTGCGCCTGTCAAGAGTGCTGGTGTCGTAGTGGGGCGCATCGCCAATATTTCATTTGATGACAAAACCTATCAAGCAACTGTTGTGATGACGATAGAAGACTCTTATAAGTTTCCCAAAGATTCATCGGCAAAGATTTTGACCTCAGGTCTATTGGGTGAGCAGTACATTGGGCTAGAAGCTGGCGGGTCAGATGATATGTTGACTAATGGTGAAAAGATTTCACAAACCCAATCAGCGATTGTTTTAGAAAATCTGATTAGTCAGTTCCTCTACAACAAGGCTGCTGATAGCGGTCAAGAGAAGAGCACAGCAAAATAATGTTGTCAGTAGTCAAGTTCATCAGCAAGCTTAGGCAATGCATTTTGCTTTGCATGGCTGCTACATTGGTGGGCTGCGCCTCTATTCCTGCGGGTGTAGAGCCTTCTCCCCATGATCCATGGGAGCCTTTCAATCGCTCTGTCTTTGAATTTAATGAAGGCCTAGATGCTTATTTATTAAAGCCGGTAGTTGCTGGTTATCGTTTTGTATTGCCTGAGTTTGTTCGCGACGGTATCTATAACTTCTTTAGTAACTACGGCGATATCTATAACATTTTCTATAACTTATTACAGGGTAAGCCTGGTTATGCTTTCAATGATTTCATGCGTGTCGCTGTGAATACAACGATGGGTCTTGGAGGCTTTATAGATTTAGCTACTCCAGGTGGCCTTGAGAAGCATAAAGAAGACTGGGGTCAAACCTTTGGTGTATGGGGTGTGCCTGCTGGTCCTTATGTTGTTCTGCCTTTCTTTGGTCCAAGTAACGTACGCGATACCTTCGGTACAGTCGCTGATCTAGAGTCTGATTACCTATTTAAGTATGTAAAAGATGTGGGTCTACGTAATAGCATCACTGGTTTGCGTGTAGTAAATGCACGTAATACCTATTATGAAGCTGGCGATCTTTTGGATGGAGCTGCTATTGATAAGTACAGCTTCATGCGAGATGCCTATATTCAAAGGCGTCAATATCAGATTAATGAGGGGCGTGATGACGAAGAGCCTCAGATGCCGGTTTACGAAAACCCTTACCAGTAAGCACAGCGCTCAAGGGTTGGTGTAAAGGGCTAAAATGAGCCCTCAATGAGTTCAATGTTTTAGTTAAATCTAGCGAGTTGGAATATATGAAAAGTTGCAATATGTTTTCCAGATGCTTAGCAATCGGCTTGCTGTTGATTTCTGGCCCCCTCTTTGCGCAAGTGCCTGATCAGGCAACCCCTCCAGATGCCTTAATCAAGATGGTGGTGACCGATGTCATGGCTTCAGTCAAGGCTGATGCAGAAATTCAAAAAGGCAATATTCCGAAGATTGTAGATTTGGTTGAAAAGAAAATTGTTCCCTACACAGATATGCGCCGCACTACCGAAATGGCGATGGGCCCTAACTGGAAAAAAGCGACTCCCGAGCAACAGGCGCAACTTACTTCTGAATTTAAGAATCTGCTGATCCGCACTTACTCTGGTGCACTCAGTCAATTGCGCGATCAGACTGTGCAATTTAAAGCGTTGCGTGCTGCACCAGATGACAAAGAGGTCGTTGTTAAAACTGTAGTGCTTGGTCGTGGCGATCCAGTACCTTTAGATTACCGTTTAGAAAAAACGGATAAGGGCTGGAAAGTTTACGACATGAACATCATGGGCGTTTGGTTGGTGGAAGCCTATCGTAATCAGTTTACAAACCAGATTAGCCAAAATGGCGTTGAAGGTCTTGTGAAATTCTTGCAAGATCGTAACAAGCAGCTCACAACTGCAAAGCCAGCGAATTAATTTAAGCCCCCAAACTATGCCCTTTCTTTTGCCTCAGACGGTTACACAAGAAAATGCTCTGCAGTTGCAAAAAGAGGGCTTATTAAATAGTGCAACGTTGACAAACGTTGATTGCTCAGCCCTAACAGATTTTGATTCAACGGTTTTGACAGTCTTATTGGCATGGCAAAAAAAGTTACAAGCTGATGGACAGTCTTTAATAGTTGAGCGTCCTCCTGAAAAGCTCAAAGTATTAGCCAATGTCTATGGTGTCTCTGCATTGCTAGGTTTGTAGCAGCATGCATTCAGCGATCTCGATTCAACATATTTCAAAGCAATACGGTGCCCTTCAAGCGCTAGATGATGTTTCTTTGGAAATTGAGCCTGGAGAGTTTTTTGGACTGCTCGGACCCAATGGTGCTGGTAAGACCACGCTGATTTCGATTCTTGCTGGTCTGGTAAGGGCTGATGAAGGGCATGCTGCCATCTTGGGGGCAGATGTTCAGAGTTCATTTCGTGAAGCGCGTCGCATGCTCGGCGTTGTGCCACAAGAATTAGTCTTTGACCCATTCTTTACTGTTCGCGAGACTTTGCGTTTTCAGTCAGGCTATTTTGGTATCCGCAACAACGATGCCTGGATCGATGAAATCATGGCAAATTTAGATCTCACAGGAAAAGCCGATAGCAATATGCGTGCTTTGTCTGGTGGTATGAAACGTCGCGTATTGGTTGCCCAAGCCTTGGTCCATCGACCACCCGTCATTATTTTGGATGAGCCTACTGCTGGCGTTGATGTCGAGCTACGTCAATCCTTGTGGCAATTTATTAGCAGACTCAATCAGGATGGTCACACGATTGTATTAACCACCCATTACTTGGAAGAAGCCGAGGCTTTGTGTCAGCGTATTGCGATGCTCAAGCAGGGCAAGATTGTTGCTTTAGATACAACTGCAAATTTACTTACCCGCTATGGTTCAGTGAAAAAAGATGGTGAAGGTAAAACTGATCTTGAAGATGTATTTGTCAACATCATGTCAGGAGGCGCATTGTGAGTAAAGCCCTAAATCAGGCTCTCAATAAGCCCGCCCTCGAATATGGCAGCGGTTTTCCGACTTTGTTCTTTAAAGAGGTGAAGCGTTTCTATAAGGTGGCTTTTCAGACAGTGGCTGCGCCAGTCTTAACCGCAGTTCTCTATCTCATGATTTTTGGCCATGTATTAGAGGGTAGGGAAGTCTATGGACGCTTGAATTACACCGCTTTCTTAATTCCAGGTTTGGTCATGATGAGCGTATTGCAAAATGCTTTTGCAAATACTTCTTCATCCCTGATTCAATCAAAGGTTACCGGCAACTTGGTATTTGTATTGCTTGCCCCTTTGAGTCACTTTGAATTTTATGCAGCGTATATTTTGGCTGCTGTATTTCGTGGAATTGTTGTTGGCTTAGGTGTATTTTTAATTACCCTCTGGTTTGGATTGCCCTCCTTAGAACATCCGCTATGGATTTTGGCGTTCGCCTTTCTAGGTGCTGCCATTCTTGGTAGCTTAGGCTTGATAGCAGGTATTTGGGCAGATAAATACGATCAACTAGCTGCTTTTCAAAACTTTATCATCATGCCTGCCACAATGTTATCGGGGGTTTTCTATTCGATTCATTCTCTGCCTCCCGCTTGGCAGGTTGTATCCCATTTCAATCCATTCTTTTATATGATTGATGGTTTTCGCTTTGGATTCTTTGGCGTCTCTGATGTTTCTCCATGGAGTAGCTTAGCCATCGTTCTGTGTTTCTTTGCGGTAGTTTCAGCCGTTGCTTTGCGCTTATTGCAAAAGGGTTATAAGCTGCGCCATTAATGATTTGCACTATATCGATTTTGAGGAGAGAAGCATGTTTCCAACCCCCGAGCAGATTGAGGGCTATATCAAACAAGGCATTAACTGTACCCACGTTCAGGTTGAGGGTGACGGCCAACATTTTTTTGCAACGATTGTTAGTCCTGAGTTTGAAGGTAAGCGTCTCGTACAGCGTCATCAATTAGTTTATGGTGCGATGGGCGATCGTATGAAAGCTGAAGTACATGCTTTATCAATGAAGGTATTTACACCAGAAGAGTTTGCTCAGAATTCAGCTGCCTAGTAGAAAACCCAGAACAGCAACAAGATTTAAATCACATATACAAGTTTTTACTGGAAGCGTTTCATGGATAAATTACGAATGGTGGGCGGGACCCCCCTCAAGGGTGAGGTCAAGATCGCTGGTGCTAAAAATGCCGCTTTACCCATTTTGTGTGCTTGCCTATTAACCGATGAACCGGTGGTCTTGCGTAATGTGCCAGATCTTCAAGATGTTCGTACCATGCTTAAACTCTTGCAAGAGATTGGTGTGCTGGTGAGCTTTCCTGATGCAGAAAATCGTAACCATGTGGTATTGAATGCTGCAGCCATCAAGAGCTCAGAAGCTACCTATGAGATGGTAAAAACCATGCGCGCTTCTATCTTGGTGCTAGGCCCGCTTCTTACCAGAATGCATAGCGCCAAGGTTTCTTTGCCGGGCGGTTGTGCAATTGGTGCCCGCCCTGTGGATCAGCATATCAAAGGCTTAAAGGCCATGGGCGCAAGCATCAAAATTAAGAGTGGTTACATTCAGGCTGAAACAAATCCGTCAACTGATCGCCTAAAAGGCGCTTCAATTTTGACAGACATGATTACTGTCACTGGTACAGAAAATTTATTGATGGCGGCAACTTTAGCTTCAGGTACAACCATTTTAGAAAATGCTGCACGCGAACCAGAGGTTGGTGATTTAGCTGAACTATTAGTGAAGATGGGCGCGAAGATTTCAGGAATTGGTAGTGATCGTTTAGTGATTGAGGGTGTCGAGAAATTACACGGCGCTGAACACTCTGTGATTCCGGATAGGATTGAAGCTGGCACCTTCCTTTGTGCAGTCGCTGCCGCTGGTGGCGAGGTACTAGTCAAGCACTGTCGTCCCGATACGCTCGATGCAGTGATGGTGAAATTGAAAGAGGCTGGCTTACAAATGGAGGTGGGTCCTGATTGGGTCAAAGCTTCCATGCGGGCTCGTCCAAAAGCAGTGAGTTTCCGTACTTCTGAGT
Organism: Polynucleobacter sp. JS-JIR-5-A7; assembly: GCF_018687935.1. NCBI lineage: Bacteria > Pseudomonadati > Pseudomonadota > Betaproteobacteria > Burkholderiales > Burkholderiaceae > Polynucleobacter > Polynucleobacter sp. JS-JIR-5-A7. Next base: position 101,356 of record NZ_CP061308.1, read on the forward strand.
ACCCCGCATTTCCAACGGATATGCAGGCGCAACTGATGGCGGTCAATGCAGTAGCTAGTGGCAGTTCAACTATTACCGAGACTATTTTTGAGAACCGCTTTATGCATGTTCAGGAACTCAATCGTCTAGGCGCTGATATTGCAATTGAAGGCAACACCGCGATTGCTCGGGGTGTAGAAAAGCTTTCTGGTGCCATTGTCATGGCGACTGACCTGCGCGCCTCTGCCAGCCTAGTGATTGCGGGGCTTGCAGCCCAAGGCGAAACCCAGGTTGACCGAATTTACCATTTAGATCGTGGATATGACCGTATGGAGCAAAAGTTGACCCTCTTGGGCGCTAACATTGAACGCGTGAAGTAACTCAGCGGCATAACTGAGTGATAATTAAGTCATGAAATTGACTTTAGCCCTCTCTAAAGGGCGTATCTTCGAAGAGACTGCTGAGATCCTGTCTAAGGTTGGCATTGTGCCAAAAGAGGATCCTGAGAAGTCTCGCAAACTCATTATTGAGACATCTAACCCTGATGTGCGTTTGATTATTGTGCGTGCTTCAGATGTGCCGACTTACGTGCAATTTGGTGGCGCTGATTTTGGTGTCGCAGGTTTAGATGTCTTGATGGAAAAAGGTACAGATGGTTTATACGTGCCTTTTGATTTAAATATTGCCAAGTGCCGTATGTCAGTCGCAGTTCGTGAAGGCTTTGACTACGCAGCAGCAGTAAAGCAAGGCTCTCGTTTAAAAGTGGCAACGAAGTATGTCAATTGCGCGCGTGATCACTTTGCTAATAAAGGTGTTCATATTGATACGATTCATCTTTACGGCTCGATGGAGCTTGCTCCCTTGGTAGGCTTGGCTGATGCTATTGTGGACTTAGTCTCGACAGGCAATACGCTTAAAGCCAACGGCCTGGTTGAAGTTGAGTCAATTGCTGATATCAGTGCACGTTTAGTGGTGAATCAAGCTTCGTACAAACGTAAGCGCACTCAGTTACAACCTATTTTTGATTTGTTGAAATAAGTTAAAAACACATTCAATGTCTTCACAGGTCAAGGTTAAGCGCCTCAATAGCAAAGATGCGGGTTTCAAAGAAACACTGCTCTCTAGTCTTTCTTTGCCCATGGCTGATGACGAGGCAATTGATGCTGCTGTTGTCAAAATCTTATCAGTTGTTAAAGAGCAGGGCGATGAAGCAGTTCTCAGTTTTACTAAGCAATTTGATCGCTTAAATGTTTCTCATGTTTCGGAATTAGAAATTCCTCGTAAAGATTTGGAGCAAGCCTACAACTCCTTACCTGCTGAGCAAAAGAATGCTCTGGACATTGCTGCTAAACGAGTGCGTGCGTATCACGAGAAACAAAAGATTGAAGCAGGCTGCCACTCTTGGGAATATGAAGAAGCTGATGGCACCCGTCTTGGTCAGAAAGTAACGGCCTTAGATCGTGTTGGTATTTATGTACCTGGTGGCAAAGCCGCGTATCCATCATCTGTTTTAATGAATGCGATTCCTGCAAAAGTAGCTGGTGTTACTGAAGTCATCATGGTGGTGCCAACTCCTGATGGCGCGCGCAACCCTTTAGTGTTGGCTGCAGCTTATTTGGCTGACGTAGATCGCGTCTTCACCATTGGCGGTGCTCAAGCAGTTGGTGCTTTAGCCTTTGGTACAAAGAGTATTCCATCCGTAGACAAGATTGTTGGTCCAGGCAACGCCTATGTTGCTGCTGCTAAGCGCAGAGTATTTGGTACGGTTGGCATCGATATGATTGCTGGGCCTTCAGAGATTTTGGTTTTATGCGATGGCTCTAGTAATCCCAATTGGGTTGCAATGGATTTGTTTTCTCAAGCAGAGCATGATGAGCAAGCGCAATCCATTTTGCTATGCCCTGATGCAGCATTTATTGAGCAAGTGCAGACAAGCATTAATAAATTACTTCCTGAGATGCCAAGAGCAAAAGTTATTGAGACTTCTTTAGCCAATCGCGCTCTTCTGATTCAGGTTAAAGATATGAATGAGGCTTGCGATATTGCCAATGAAATCGCTGCTGAGCACTTAGAGATTTGTGCTGTAGATCCGCGTAAGTGGGCCGAACAGATTCGTCATGCTGGCGCCATCTTCATGGGTAATTACACTAGCGAGTCGCTTGGCGATTACTGTGCTGGTCCTAACCATGTCTTGCCTACTGCGCGCACTGCCCGCTTCTCGTCACCATTGGGTGTGTATGACTTCATTAAGCGCTCAAGCATGATTGAAGTTAGCGAGGCTGGCGCACAAACCTTGGGTGCTGTAGCTAGCACCCTGGCCCACGGCGAGGGCTTGCAAGCTCACGCACGTGCGGCTGAGATGCGTCTGAAGAAATAATAACGAAGTTAAGAAAGTATTTCTTTTAAAGCGGCGACAAGTTCACCACTTTGTTCATCTGTACCAATCGTAATGCGCAAGAATTCTTCAATACGCGCAGATTGGAAATGACGCACGATGATGCCGCGATCTCTCAAGGCTTGATACATTGTTGCGCCAGAATGTTTTGGGTGACGAGTAAAAATAAAGTTTGCGGTTGATGGCAAGGTATCAAAACCCAAAGCATGTAATTGCTCAACTAACTTAGTACGTGTCTGAATCACTTTGGCACTGGTAGTTTCTAAGTGCGCTTGATCCTCAATGGCTGCAATAGCACCTGCTTGAGCAAGGCGCCCTAATGGATAAGAGTTAAAACTATTTTTTACTCGCTCTAAGCCTTCAATCAAGGTGGGGTGACCAAGAGCAAAGCCAACTCGTAGGCCAGCAAGCGCTCTGGATTTAGAAAGCGTATGCACTACTAAAAGATTTTCAGGACACTGACTACCGCGCAAGAGGGGAACGCAAGACTGTGTTCCATAGTCGACATAGGCTTCATCAATCACTACTACAGAGTCTTTGTTCTTCGCGAGTAGTTTTTCAATCTCTAAGCGAGCAATTGATCTTCCAGTGGGGGCATTGGGATTGGGGAAAATAACGCCACCATTGGGTTCGCAAAAATCGCTAGTATTGATTTCAAAATCGTTTCCTAGTGGAATCGTTTGATATTCGATGCCAAAGAGCTTGCAGTAAACCGGATAGAAGCTATAAGTAATATCTGGAAAATGTACTGGTTTGTTTTGCTTCAATAAACCCGCAAAAACATGGGCTAGAACCTCGTCCGAACCATTTCCTAAAAATACTTGGTTTGGATTTAGGCCATGCAATTTGGCAATAGCTTGTTTTAGGGCCACACCTTCTGGATCTGGGTAGAGGCGCAAGTCATCGTTCGTTTGACTATTGATCGCTGCCAACGCTTTTGGTGATGGGCCATAAGGACTCTCATTCGTATTGAGCTTTACCAGCCGCTGCATTTGCGGTTGCTCCCCAGGAACATAGGGGGTTAAAGTTTGAACAACGGGGCTCCAAAAACGGCTCATGAGGGTACTCAGGTCAAAAATCAGAAAGAAAGTGAAGTAATTTCAGCATTTATATATCTTCTAGGAATGATATTATGAGGCTTCAATCAACACTTCGCCTCGCGGCGCAATGAAGCATGCGGCAAGCCGACGTTACCCGAAACACTTCGGAAACCAAAATTCAAATTTCCATCAATTTAGATGGTACTGGGAAGGCCGAACTAGCTTCAGGCGTCCCTTTCTTAGACCATATGCTCGATCAGATTGCCCGTCACGGCATGATTGACTTGAAAGTAGTCGCACAGGGCGATACCCATATTGATGATCATCACACCGTTGAGGATGTGGGGATTACATTGGGCCAAGCTTTTGCAAAGGCAGTGGGCGATAAGGCAGGTATTACCCGTTATGGCCACTCTTATGTTCCTTTAGATGAAACCCTTTCACGCGTAGTGGTCGATTTTTCTGGGCGCCCAGGCCTGGAATTCAATGTCCCATTTACCCGTGCGCGGGTTGGTGATTTTGACGTTGATCTGAGCATCGAGTTCTTCCGCGGTTTTGTAAACCATGCGGGAGTGACTTTGCACATTGATAATTTGCGCGGTATCAACGCGCACCACCAGATTGAGACGGTCTTCAAAGCCTTTGGGCGTGCGCTTCGGATGGCTTTGGCAATTGATCCACGCGCCTCTGGTTCGGTTCCCTCAACCAAAGGTAGTCTCTAATCTAGGTACTTCTAGTTGCCCGTTAGATAACAGCAAAGATAGGCTAAATTTTGGCGCAAACTATTGCGATCGTTGATTACGGAATGGGTAACCTTCGTTCCGTATATCAGGCATGCCATCATGTAGCGCCTGATGACAAGGTATTGATTGCTCACAAGCCAGAAGAAATTCGTACTGCCGATCGCGTGGTGTTACCTGGACAAGGCGCCATGCCTGATTGCATGAAGCATCTTGAGGAGTCTGGTCTCCTCGAAGCATTGCTAGAGGCTGCCAAAAACAAGCCATTGTTAGGGGTTTGTGTAGGCGAGCAAATGCTCTTTGATAAAAGTGCAGAAGTTCGGACTAATAAGCAATGGACGCTTTGTTTAGGGCTCATTCCCGGGGAAGTGCGTCGCTTTGATTTAAGCGGCAAAAAGCAAGCCGACGGCTCAGCTTACAAAGTGCCCCACATGGGCTGGAATCAAGTCCGTCAAGACCGCCAGCATCCCATTTGGGAGGGAATCCCGGATTTAACGAGTTTTTACTTTGTGCATAGCTACTATGTTGTGCCGCAACGTAAAGAAGATTCTGCTGGATCTACTGAATACGGCGATTGGTTTACATCTGCGGTTGCAAGAGATAATATTTTTGCAACGCAATTTCATCCGGAAAAAAGTGCAGAATACGGGTTAAAGCTTTATCAAAACTTTCTTTCTTGGCAACCTTAATTAATTTATTAACGTTTCACTATGCTGCTCATCCCTGCAATTGATCTTAAAGACGGCCACTGCGTTCGACTAGAACAAGGTGATATGGACAAAGCCACGGTATTTTCTGAAGATCCAGGGGCTATGGCTGCGCATTGGATTAGCAAAGGCGCGCGACGGTTGCACTTAGTTGATCTGAATGGCGCGTTTGCTGGCAAGCTTAAAAACGAGTCAGCGATTAAATCGATTCTCAAAGCTGTTGGAGATGAAATTCCGGTTCAACTTGGTGGTGGTATTCGGGATCTGGAAACAATTGAACGTTTATTGGACGATGGTATTAGCACGGTGATTATTGGTACCGCTGCAGTAAAAAATCCCGGTTTTGTGCAGGATGCTTGCACAGCATTTCCTGGACAGGTGATGGTAGGGCTTGACGCTCGCGATGGCAAAGTAGCCACTGATGGTTGGAGCAAGATTACCGGCCATGAAGTAATTGATCTCGCCAAGAAATTTGAAGATTGGGGCGTAGAAGCAATTATCTATACCGACATTGGTCGCGATGGCATGCTCCAGGGCGTCAACATCGATGCCACGATGAAGTTGGCTCAAGCAATCCGTATTCCGGTGATTGCCAGTGGCGGCCTCTCCAATAACAAAGATATTGAAGCGCTCTGCAAAGCTGAAGAAGAGGGTGTGATGGGCGTGATTGCTGGGCGCTCTATTTATGCTGGTGACCTTGATCTGGCAGCTGCTCAAAAATATGCTGATGAGTTAACACTCAAATACAAAAAGAACATTATCTAGTGTTAACCAAAAGAATTATTCCTTGTTTGGATGTCACGGCAGGGCGCGTTGTTAAAGGGGTGAACTTTGTTGGTTTGCGTGATGCAGGCGATCCTGTACAAATCGCTAAGCGTTACGACACACAAGGCGCTGATGAGTTAACTTTCTTAGATATTACCGCGACGTCCGATGGGCGTGATCTGATCCTGCATATTATTGAAGATGTCGCATCACAAGTATTTATTCCGCTTACTGTTGGTGGTGGTGTAAGTGCAGTCGCTGATGTGCGTCGCTTACTTAATGCTGGTGCTGATAAAGTGAGCATCAATTCTTCCGCCATCACTAATCCAGATTTGGTTTCAGATGCCGCTGCTTATTACGGTTCGCAATGTATTGTTGTTGCAATCGATGCCAAACAAACTGAGGCTGGTAATTGGGAGGTGTTTACCCATGGCGGTAGAACTGCGACTGGAATCGATGTGGTGGCATGGGCTATTGAAGTTGCCAAACGCGGCGCTGGAGAAATTCTCCTGACGAGTATGAATCGCGATGGTAGTAAAGATGGTTTTGACTTAGCCCTCACTGCTGCAGTAAGCGATGCGGTCTCCGTTCCAGTAATTGCTTCTGGCGGCGTGGGCAATTTGCAGCATTTGGTTGATGGTATTACCAAAGGCCATGCAGACGCTGTCTTGGCTGCAAGTATTTTTCACTATGGTGAATACACCGTCGGTCAGGCAAAAGAATATATGGCTGCTCAAGGAATTCCGGTTCGTATTTAAATCAGATTCACGGTAAAGTTTATATATGAGCGAACTCCATAACAAATCCCAGAGTATCTTTACTCCAATTGAATCTATTCAAGCAGGGCCCTGGCTCGATGCCGTCGCTTGGAATGAGCAAGGTTTGGTTCCAGTGATTGCGCAAGAGTTTGGTAGTAAAGATATCCTGATGATGGCCTGGATGAATCGCGATGCCTTGTTGGCTACTTTGCGTTTAGGCGAGGCGGTCTACTGGACGCGCTCACGTCAAAAACTTTGGCACAAGGGCGAGGAATCTGGCCATACTCAGAGGGTGAAAGAAATTCGCTTGGATTGTGATGGGGACACGATTTTGCTCATTGTTGAGCAAAAAGACGGAATTGCTTGTCATACCGGTGAGCACAGCTGTTTTTTCCAACAGTGGGATTCAGATAAGTTGACTTGGGTGGACGAGTCCAAAGCAAAATAGAAGTCTTCCATAAAAGACATAAAATGAAGCTATGAGTAGGTCGGCAAATAAACCTTCTAATTTAGATTCTGCATTAGCCCATTTGGCTGATGTGGTGGATCAACGTCGGGATGCGTTTAAGGCTGGCAATGCTGACCCAAAAACCTCTTATACCGCCCTACTTTTTTCAAAGGGTGATGACGGTATCCTCAAAAAGATTGGCGAGGAAGCAACCGAGGCGGTCATGGCTGCCAAAGATGCGCGCAGTTCAAATCTAGCGGCTGAGCAGCAAAAGCTCTTGCTTGGGGAGATGGCGGATCTTTGGTTTCACTGTTTAATTGCGCTTTCGCAATTCAATTTGCGCCCTGAAGACGTTATTGCTGAGCTTGATCGGCGCTTGGGCACCTCAGGAATTGAAGAAAAGGCCGCTAGAAAGGCAGCAAACAAAGAATGAGGAAGAATAGGAAAAGATGAGCCACGATCCTAATTGCCTGTTTTGTAAGATTTCTCAGGGCTTGATTCTGTCCCAAAAGGTGTATGAGGATGAAGAGATCTATGCCTTTAAGGATATTAATCCTGCTGCTCCAGTGCATTTTTTAATGATTCCGAAGAAACATATCCCTATGTTGGAGCTGGCGGAAGGCATCGATGCTCCTTTGCTAGGTAGAATGATGGAATTGGCGCCTCGTCTTGCCAAAGAGCAGGGTTGCCGACTTGGAAGGGATGGCGGCTTTAGATTGATGGTCAATAACGGGGCAGATGGTGGGCAGGAGGTTTATCACTTGCACTTGCATGTGATGGGCGGTCCGCGTCCCTGGAAAAAGTAAGATAAAGAAGAAGTTTAGGAATTCCAAGGAGATTAGAGATGGGTTCATTTAGCATTTGGCATTGGTTAATTGTTTTGGTCATCGTGATGTTGGTATTCGGTACCAAGAAATTGCGCAATATCGGTCAAGATTTGGGCGGTGCTGTTAAGGGATTTAAGGACGGCATGAAGCCATCTGATGAGCCTAAGGAGCAAATCCAGCAAGCCGCTGCATCAACAGAAAAAACTGTGGATGTACAGGCTAAAGACCTTAATAAATAACTCACATCATTTGTTCATAGCGCAAAGAGAAATCGTGCGGTCCTTATTTAGCTCCCTAAGATGATTGATTTAGGGGTTTCAAAACTTGCGCTGATTGCAGTTGTAGCTCTGGTGGTAGTTGGTCCAGAGCGCTTGCCAAAAGTAGCTCGTATGGCTGGTAATTTATTTGGTCGTGCGCAACGCTATATGGCAGACCTTAAATCTGAAGTAAATCGGCAGATGGAAGTTGAGGAATTTAAAAAGTTCCGCGAAGAAAGTGCATCTGCCTTAAAAGAAGTTGAAAACAGTATTAGCTCGGCAGCTAGTGAAGCAAACGCTAATCTTACAGATCAGGCTGATATTTTTGAAACCAATTTTGAGAAGTTGCCTCTTGATGAAAGAGCTGTTTTAGATAAGACTAAGCGGCAGGGTCGTAATAGCTGGGGCGTTAGGCGCGCAGCAAGGCCTATTTGGTTTAAACGTTCGGCTGGTCTACGTACTCGTGTGCAATCGGGTGCCGCAAGAATGAAGCGCTTTCATCATAGTGCTGGCAAATAAAAATTAGATTGGCATGACAGAAAATAACTCTACCGAAGATTCAGGCTTGCAAGAATCTTTTCTATCGCATTTATTTGAACTGCGTGATCGTGTCATCAAGTCTGCATTAGCGATTATTGTGGTGTTTGTTTGCTTGGTTTATTGGGCACCAGATATTTTTCATCTTTTTTCGCAGCCGCTGCTTGATTCATTACCTGCGGGCGGAAAGATGATTGTGACGGATGTAACGGGTTCTTTCTTTGTGCCCATGAAGGTCACGATGTTGGTAGCCTTCATCATTGCCTTACCGATAGTCATTTATCAACTATGGGCTTTTATTGCTCCTGGCCTATATCAACATGAGCGCAAGTTAGTCATTCCATTGGTTGTGAGTAGCTATAGCCTATTTATCTTCGGTATGGCATTTGCCTATTTCTTAGTATTTCCGACGGTCTTTAATTTTATGGCTAGCTATAACGCACCATTGGGCGCAGAGATGTCTACTGATATTGATAAGTACCTTGGTTTTGCTATGAACACTTTCTTAGCGTTTGGTATTACCTTCGAAGTTCCTGTAGTAGTGGTTGTTTTAGTTCGTATGGGCATAGTCTCTTTAGCAAAATTAAAAGAGATACGCCCCTACGTGATTGTTGGCGCTTTTGTCATCTCTGCAGTAGTGACTCCGCCGGATGTTCTCTCTCAGTTATTGCTGGCAGTGCCTATGACTCTGCTCTATGAACTGGGTTTATTGATAGCGCGCTTCTACATGCCAAAGACGTCCGATGAAGAAGAAGAAAGTAAAACCGCAAGCTAAGCGAGTTCAGTAGCATTCTGACTTTTCAGATTTTTAGAAAACGTCGTGCTTAACCAGTCAGTCACTTGATCAAAGCGATAACGTCTTTGTCGTAAATTACCTTCAATCGCTATATCAGCGCCCGCAAAGACTTTTCCTGCAGCTAGTAAGGTGCGACGCTGTTGAATCGTTTCAATCCGAATGAGTCTTGGCAATATCTTAGGAAGTTCCCAGCGAATATCTACTGCCACACAATGTTCATGTTGAAGCTGACCTACTTCAGAGAGCAATAATTCTGCCTTGCTAAGGTTAAATTGATTGGCTATGATGAGGCGATGACAAAGGAGTAACCAGTCTTCACTTAACTTATGTTCTGCATGGTGGCTGATGGCCTGATTAGCGAATAGAGCAAGCTCGTGCCAATCGTTTTTTTGGGGGTTGGGGTAGCTCTTCAGTATTTTACTTAGCAATTCTGTTGCTTCTACTACTCCTTGTTGATGGGCCTGCCAAAGCCAATAAGATGCCTGTAGACCACGCACTTTTTCTTGAATCTTTTTACGTTTACGCCATAAGTGTCCCCCTTTGCGGAGCTGCGCTTGTGCATGACCAAGATCTGCTGCACGATCGAAGCAGCGATCACTTTCAGCAGCGCTATATCCAGAAAATTGGGGGCGACGATAAATTTCACCGAGGGCATACCAAGCGTCACGATCCCCATCTTTTGCTGCAAGTTCTAACCAATGAGCCGCTTTCTTAAGAGAGGCGCTAGATTTATTTTCTGCCACAACACCATCTAATTGAGCTAGTCGCAGGCCAATGGTTAGTTTGGCAGTGGTTAGGCCTAGTTCAGCAGCTTGCAATAAAGCATCTTCATTTTGATTTTCTAGCCATACCTTCCAAAGGGAGGAGAGCACTTTGTTCTTTGGCTGGAGCTGAATTAACAACTCTTTTGCTTGATTGGCAAACTGCGTGCTTCCATCGGCGAGATCTTGTAAATATTGCTGCGCAATTTTTTTGGCGTCATTGAAATCTAGATCCACCAATTTTTGGCCTAGTGGGGCAGGCGCTTTTTTCTTCAGCCAATCCATTAACTGAAATTGAATTTCTTGATTGCTTGGATTAATAAGTAAGTCTGCCAGCTGCCATTTGGCTGCTGCGGTTGAGTTTGGCTCTATGTTTGTATCCGCAAGCAGCCAAATAGATACCCAGCCAAAATAAAATGCGGGTGAGTTAAAAGTTTGGGAAAGGGGAATGTTGGCCAACTGCTGCAAAATTCCATTAATTTGAGGGTTATTTGAGTCAAATCCCTCTGAGCTTTGATTCTGAATCAGCAGAAAGGATTTTTCTAGCCAAATCAATGCGTTAGCAGGTTGAATGGGGGTTTTAAAAGCACCAGTCAGATATGCTTCAGCTATCCTTTGTTGCGCCAATACATCACCAAGACGTGCTGATCTAAGGATTTTTAAGAATTCGCGACTTGCCATATAACAATTTTGGCATCTAGAAACCTTAAAAGACATAAATTTGAGCTCTTGTTGTCGATATACAACGAAGAAAGCCAAAAAATTAGCTTTTGACAAGCAAAAAGAGACCATACATACTCTCACCCTCAGTCTAGAAGTGCAAAAGAAGCAAAATTCATGTGTCCCAGATTTCTTTGGGCATTACTTTTAATTTATGGAGATTTACAGAATGAAAAAATCGCTATTCGCAGTTGCAGCTATGTCAGCAGTTGCTGGCGCAGCTCAAGCACAATCCAGCGTTACCGTATATGGTATTTTGGACGTTGGTTTTATTAACTCAAACTCATCAGTAACAGCAAGCGCTGCTCCTAACACCCCTGCACTTGGCGCTAATGGTTATTCGATTAACTACCCAGGTAATGGCACTTATGCGAATGGTAATCTCAAGCAAACTCAAAGCGTTTTAGGACAGTCTGCTGAGCAAACTTCACGTTTAGGCTTCAAAGGTACCGAAGATTTGGGCGGTGGCACATCAGCATTCTTTACAGCTGAATTTACATTAGCCCCTAACGAACAAACCCTGTCTGGTAATGCGACTGGTGGTTTGAAGAACCGTCAAACTTTTGTTGGTTTAAAGAAAAACGGTATGGGTGATTTTGCAGTTGGTACACAGTACACCCCAATCCACGTAGCAATGGCTAAGACTGATGCTGGTCAGCAAAATAACTTGACAGGTAGCGCAATCTACACAGGTCAAGCTGACTCTGGTGTTGTTGGTGGCGTTGGCGGTAACCAAAATGCCTACACAACCCGTGTTTCAAATGCTTTGACATTGAATAGTGATGTTGTTGCAGGCTTCCAAGGTCATGCACTTGCCATTTTGAATAACAATAATGCTTCTTCTATCACTGGCGGTTCTAACAATGCACCTGCAAGCGGTATTGCAACAGGCGGCATGACAAATACAAATGGTTGGGGCTTAGGTCTTGATTACACTTGGAATAAGTTGTTTGTAACAGCTAACTACCAGGCTCTCAAGCAATTAACTTCTACAACAAACTACAATTCTTATAATGGTGGTACAGGTACTGGCGGTTCAGTTTCTGCAGCACAGTTGTTTGCAAATGCTAGCTCAACAATTGCAACCGGTATGACAGCAACTGGTTCACCAGTTAATATCCAAGATAACCAAACCTATGTTGCCGCAACATATGACTTTGGTATTTTGAAAGCTTACGCTAACTGGGTTAGCCGTAAAGCAAATGACACAGCTAATGCTAGTATCTACCAAAAGCGTCAGGCTGAGCAAATTGGTGTTCGTAGCTTTGTTACGCCAAACATTGAAGGTTGGGCAACTGCTGGTGTAGGCACATTTACACCATATGGTGTTAACCAAAATTCTGCTCATTTCAATGCATGGCAGTTAGGTTCTAATTACTGGCTCAGCAAGCGTACAAACCTGTATGCTATCTACGGTCAGTATGCTCAAGCCACAACAGCATACAATGTTTACAGTACGAGTGGAACTGCAACTACTGGCCAATCAAATATGAACGTAAGCAACTTTGCGCTTGGTGTGCGTCACACTTTCTAATATAAGCTGGTTATCTAAACTGGCCTAATTAGATTAAAGCCTGCTGTGAAAACAGCAGGCTTTTTTTATGGCAAAAAATAAAGTGGCAATCTAATAGAAGGCATGTAAATCGCCTGTAATTCTGTGAATGCTATGGCTGCGGGCCAATTAGGCGAATTAAATCATTTTTTACATCTTTAATAACATTCTGCCAGTCATTGGGATTTTGTTGATTGTAGATTTTTGCTGTTGTGTACCATGGACTCTCAGTTTTTTGAAATAGCCATCTCCAACAGGAATCAAATCGATTTAGTATCCACACGGGTTTTCCAAGGGCGCCCGCTAAATGTGCGGTTGAGGTATCGACGGAAATAACCAAATCCAGGCAGTCTATAAAAGCGGCTGTGTCAGAAAAATCTGTAAATTCTCTTGCAAAGTTATGAAAGTTATCCTTTGCCCAAAAATTTTCTTTTTGGGTTAAAAGTTCACTCTCAGCAGGCTCACCCTTTTGAAGGCTGAAAAAGCTTGCATTTGGAGCATATTGGAGCTCTGAAATTAATGAGAAGTCTATATTTCTTCGGGCATTTATTGAATGCATTTCAGGTTGATTGGATCTAAATCCACCACTCCATACAAGTCCAATTTTAAATCCTTGATAAGGCTTGATAATCGATTCCCAATATGCTTTTTTATCTAAATTAGATTTTAGGTACCCCATCTTAGATGGGATCGAGTCTAAGGAAGTCTTGAAAAGAAATGGCAGACTTAACAGTGAAATGCGAAAGTCAAATTTGGTCTTCAAAATTAAGTGGTTTGACGTTATAGACTTAAGACCATCCAGATCCCTCAGTGTTTCTATAAGACTTTCTTGGGCAAAAAGATGAATATTCGCCCCCAATCCATTTAGGAGGGGTATGTATCTGCAGAATTGAATGGTGTCCCCTAGGCCCTGCTCAAAGAAAACAAGTATATTTTTTTCTTTAATGTCATCAATTGAATCTAGCTCTGGAATAGCGTTAAAAATACTAATAATTGGCGATTTATCGATCTTTTTGCGTGACTCATAATTCTTCCATCCTTCGGTAAAGTTTCCTAATTTAAGCTGGATATGGGATAAATTCCAAATCGCATCGGGGTAATCTTTTCTAAGCGTTAATACTTTTTCATAATTTTTGATGGCTTCTTTATGAAGATTTATTTCTTGTTGAATAACTGCTAAATTCCAGTAACCCTCATATGAGTTAGGGGCAAGTTGAATAGCTTTTTCTTGTGAGGCAATTGCTTGATCGTATTGCCCCAATTCTTTGAGAGCCCCCCCAATGTTTGACCATGCTTCAAAGTAATTTGGATGAATTTCAAGCGCAGTTTTATATGCATTCAAAGAATCGGAGAAATTTCGCATTAGGTATAGGGTTGATCCTAGGTTACACCAGCCCTCTGCGTATAGCGGGTTTAATGAAACACTTTTTGATAAACAATCAAATGCATCTTTAAGCTGAAATAGTTGTTTGAGGGCTAGGCCTTTATTATTCAATGCTTGATAGGATCTTGGGTTGAGTGATAGGGCTAAATTGGCAAAAATTACAGATTCATTGGGGCAATTTAGCTCATTAAGAGTCGCAGATTTGCAGATGTAAGCATTCTCATACCCGGGCTTAAGTGCAATAGCCTTATCAAATGCATTTAAAGCTTCGCTAAATTTTTTTCTTTTTGATAAAGATAATCCGAGGTTAAGCCATGCATCAACATTGTCAGGGCATAATATTGTGACCTTGGAATAGTGCGCAATTGCCTCGCTATGTTTTCCCGACCCTGATAGCGCATTTGCAAGGTTATATAAGATTGATACATCGTTAGGAGCAATTTTTAACGCCCTATTTAAAAATTTTTCTGCCTCTAGTGATCGTCCTTGAGATCCCAAGATCAAGCCAATTATTGACAGTGCCGGTAGATTTTTTGGTTCCTTCAGTAACACCTTCATTAAAATCTGTTCAGCGGCATTTAAGTTTCCATTTTGGAAGAAATTAATTGCATTCTCAACCATTGAATAATTTTTCGTAGTCATTAATATTTAAAAGTTTGAATACCAGCATGGAAAGGCAATATCTAGTTCGCCGAAGTATTTTTCTTCGTACTGCTCTCCTGAGCCGCCACAGAATCCTGATAATAAAGGTCTAACAGTTACCCCTTGTTGTAGATTTTTATCTAACATTCTTGTTAGGGGTTGCTCAAATATATTATTAGCGCCAACCTCATTTGTTTCTTCGTAGGCTGGTAATAGATACCGTTCAAAGTCATTAATGGAGGTAAAGAAAAATCTTGCATCGGCAATAAATTTGAGCTCAAAAGAACGCCAAAACATATTGGCAATGGAGTTATCTGATAAAAGAGCGGAAATTTTTTTAAAATTTCTACAAATAATTTTACCTGTACATTTATAAAAATAATTATTAGTTTTTAAGAGGTTAGAGTTATGAATAGCATATTTTATGATTTGGCCTTCAGCCCACCCCTTTCCACGAATTAAAACTTGATTGTTATCTTGCTCAAATCTTAGTTGCTCAACGTTGACGCCAAGTGATCTAAGGATCGAGAGTTCGGCATTACTTAGCACTAAAGAATTTGTTCCATCTGCAATTACTAGTTTTTTAAGACCTTGACTCACCCAAAAAAAAATCGACGCTTTAGTCGAAATAGATCTCATTTCTGGGCAAGACATTTTTAAGAAGGGGGTGTTCGGGTCGGGACTTATTGCAGTTGTTAATAACACTACAGGATCTAATCTATACATAGACTTATCTTTTCTAAGTTACTTATAAAAAAATTCGTAAATTAAATTCATTTACCAAAGTATCTCATTTTTATCGATGTAAATATTCACCCAATCCCCCATACTCTCCTGACAATAAAGCATTGAGTTGGGGTACCAAGGACTATCCTGTCTGTCTAGTAGCCATCTCCAATCAGGCACCCAAGGTAAAAGCACATTGGTTTTCTTTCCCAAGGCTCCGGCTAGGTGAGCCAGTGAGGTATCGATAGTGATGATCTCATCCATATTTTGGATGATGGCTGCAGAATCTTCAAAGTCTTGGATTTGGGATCCCAAGTAGACAATCTCTGGATGGGAATCTAAGTATTGCTGGTCAGTAGAGCGCACTTCTTTCTGAATGAGGTATAAGTTAGCGCCCTTGCTCAGTTGCCCTAAAAGCTCTAGTGGAATAGGTCTGGTGTTGCCATGCTCCAAGTCAAACTTGATATTGCCAGAGCAGGCAATCCCAATATTCGACTTATCTTTTTTTAAGCTAAGTTTGGTTTTCCACTCCAAAACTTTGCTATCGCGCACTTTGAGATAGGGCACATTTGTGGGAATCGTATCAACCGTTGTTTTAAATAACAAGGGCAAACTACCTAAGGGAATTTGGTAGTCCACTGATTGATGGACTTGCCCAATTTGAGTCACGGGGCAATCAAACTGATATTTTAGTAATGGCAAGAGAGGGGCTTGTGTCTCAAGAGCCACTTCAACCCCCATCTGCATTAGCAAGGGTATATAGCGGCAAAATTGCAAAGTATCCCCATAGCCTTGCTCGGACCAAACCAATACCTTCTTGTTTACTGCTTCTGCTAGCGAAGTGAGCTTTGGAATCTTGGGATGTAGATAACTGTCGGCACCTTCTCTTAACCACCGATACTCATAATTTTGAAGGCCTGCTTCATAGTTACCAAGCAGCAGTTCGGCTAAGGCTTTATTCCAATGGGCGTTGTAATAATTGGGGTCAATCTTAATAGAGCGATCATAAGCTGCAATAGCCTGTGCGGTTTGTTTAAGCGCACTAAGTGTGTTGCCCATATTTGACCAAGCTACAGCATAGTTCGCATCTGCTTGACTAGCCTCTTTGTACGCCCCTAAGGCCTCTTTATATCTTTTGAGGTTATGAAGAGTAACGCCTTTGTTGGTTAAG
>NZ_CP061308.1:117568-118037 GCF_018687935.1 Polynucleobacter sp. JS-JIR-5-A7
AGCTTAATGGAATTCCTAATTACGCAATGAATGATATAAATCACTTTGATATTGCTAAGAAATATTTTTTAGACGGCCTACATAAGTATCAGCTTGGATTTTATGTTGAGGCCGAAGAACTTTATCTAAGATCATTAGATCTACTACCAAATCGAATATCTACATTGCTCAATTTATCCTCTACACAAATACATCTAAAAAAATTTAATGAAGCAAAATCAACTTCTCAAGATATCTTGAAAATAGAGCCACTAAATTATGAGGCTATAAATAACATTGGGTTGATTGAATCAAAAATAGATAATAAAAAGAGAGCGCTAACTTCTTATAGTCGAGCACTAGAAATCAATCCTCAATATGCAGAGGCTTGGTCCAACAGAGGTATTACCTTAAATGACCTAAAGCGCTTTGATGAGGCATTGTCATCTTATGACCGGGCACTAGAAATCAATCCTCAATATGCAGAGGC